>DKTP01000069.1 GCA_002473085.1 Anaerolineales bacterium UBA7227 | reverse complement strand
AGGAAGCGCGCCGCCGCGGGACGCAGAAGACGGTGCTGGAACGACGCGCCCCGCCCACCTTCGACGTCCTCGTCGAGATCCAGACCCGCGACCGCTTCGCCGTCCACACCGATATCATGGCCTCGGTCGACGCGCTCCTGCGCGGCTTCCCGCTGCCGCCCGAAATCCGCACGCGCGACCCCGAGGGGCAGATCAAGATCGAGAAGGCCGCGCCCGCCCCCGGGTTCAGACTGGACGCGAAAGAGCCGACGAAACCCACGCCTCGCCGTCCCGGAAAAACGTCGGGATCTTCGACGGGACGTCAACCGGCCGCGGCCGTCGAGGAGACGCGTCCCGCCTCGCGCGTCGACTCCGCGCCCGCCGCCCCTGCCTCCGCGCTGGCGATGAAGACCGTCCGCGTCTATCCGTACGGCGTGGCGCGCAACCGCCTGCAGCAGGCCGCCAAACGGTTCGGCGTGCCGGCCGTCATCGTCCGCGATGTGGACGAGGCCGACGCGCTCGTCACCCTGCGCGCCTACTACCGCGACCGCCAGGCCACCATCATGGACGCCGAAGCGCGCGGCATGCCCATCTATGTGCTGCGCGCCAACACCGTCGCGCAAGTGGACCAGTTCATGGGCGACCTGTTCAACCTGCCGTCCGAAGGCGTGACCGCCCGAAGCAGCGAACTCGACAACGTCCGCGACCAGACGCAGGCCGCCATCGCCGCCGTCCTCAACGGCGAGCGCTGGGTAGACCTGCCGCCTGGCCCCTCGCTCGTGCGGAGACTCCAACACGAGATGGCGCGCAGCGCGGAGTTGGTGAGCCACTCGTACGGGAAGGAACCGCACAGGCACGTGAGGATTTTTAGAGAGTAGATGACTGGAGAGCAGAGAGCAGTGTCTTCTGACGCGGCTCTCTGCTCTCGATTCACTGCTCCCTGTTCTCTTTTCTCTACTCTCTTCATCACCATGTTCATCACCCTCGAAGGTCCAGAAGGTTCTGGCAAGACCAGTCACATCCCCTACCTCGTGGAATATTTTCGCGAGCGCGGACGCGTCATCTTCCCGACGCGCGAACCGGGCGGGACGTCCATCGGCGAGCAGATCCGCGAGATTTTGCATGACCTGAAAAACACGGAGATGCATCCCCGCACAGAGACGCTGCTCTACCAGGCGGCGCGGGCGCAGTTCGTGGAGCAGGTCATCCGCCCGCGGCTGGCGCTGGGCGAGATCGTCCTCTCCGACCGCTACTACGATTCGACGCTGGCCTACCAGGGCTACGGACACCAGCAGGATTTGGAACAGGTGCGCGCGCTGGTCCAATACGCCACCGGCGGACTCGTCCCTGACCTGACGATCCTGCTCGACGTGGACGTGGAGATCGGACTGAAGCGCAAGCAAAAAGCGGACGAGTGGAACCGCCTCGACGCCTACACTGTGGACTTCCACCGCCGCGTCCGCGCGGGATATCTGGAGATGGCGGGGCAGGACCCCGTCCGCTGGCGCGTGGTGGACGCCTCCCGTGATTGGCAGTCTGTGCAGGAGGAGTTGAGGAAAGCGATTGAAGGGCGGTTATAAGAAGTTTGCTGTATAATCTTTCCTATGAGCCAGACATTCCAGAAGGTTCTAAAACTTATCGAGCAGAAATAAATTCTGATATCCGCTCACGGATACGATGAGTTGGCTCAAGATGACATTCTTGCGCGGGATATCCTGACGGGAGTCGCTGATGCGATCATCATTGAGGACTATCCCGATTATGCCAAAGGACCGTGCGTTTTAGTTCTTCAAAAGGACCATCATGGAAATCCCATTCATGTTGTCTGGGGTATTCCCAAAGAGGCTTCAACGCCTGCTGTCGTTATAACCGCTTATCGCCCTGATCCAAGACGCTGGTCTTCTGATTTTATGAGGAGAGTAAAATGACAAACCGACCGATCACCAAACTTGTCCATGTGGACGAATATGTTGCGGAAGTGGACATTGACTTAATTTATGCAGAAAACGATTGGTCTCCCTATCTTTCCGTATCGGATGCGGCCAAGCTCGACGACGTTCGCGAGGCTCTCAAACGAAAAGACATCGAGTCTGCATCTCGTCTTGCGCGAGTCTACAAGTTGCTGCCCGTTGCTGTGTAAAAAAATCGAGAAGGTCTTCAAGGTGCAAACGCCTCAAATTGCCAATTTGCTCCGCCATGAGGTACAATTCCTGCGCCAGCCCCCGTAGCTCAGTGGACAGAGTGTCGGCCTCCGGAGCCGAAGAGCGCGGTTCGAGTCCGCGCGGGGGCGCTGTCAACACCGCCGAAAGGCGGTGTTTGGTTTAAGTATCGGGAGATGACGCCCGTCAAAATTCCCATAGTATAATTCCATCGAAAAACTCTCCCGGAGGCGCAATGACAGAACAAAAGATTCGTGTGCTGGTTGCCAAGCCCGGCCTGGACGGGCATGACCGCGGCGCGAAAGTGGTGGCGCGCGCCCTGCGCGACGCGGGGATGGAAGTCGTTTACACCGGCCTGCGGCAGACTCCCGAAATGATCGCGGAAGCCGCTTTGCAGGAAGACGTGGACGTGGTGGGGCTTTCGATCCTCTCCGGCGCGCATATGGCGCTGGTCCCGCGCGTGCTGGAACTGCTCAAGGCTAACGGTCAGGAACGCGTGAAAGTCTTCCTCGGCGGCATCGTCCCCGACGAAGACGTATCCCGCTTGAAGGAATTGGGCGTGGGAGGCATCTACGGCCCCGGCGCGTCCACCGAAGATATCGTCCGCGACGTCCGCGAGGCCGTGAAGTGACCGCAGGTCTGACGGTACGGTTCGCGAGCAGCGCGTAGGGACGCGGCAATGACTTTGGCAGAATCCGTCTTGAACGGCGACCGCCTCGCGCTGGCGCGCCTGCTGACGCAGGTGGAAAACGATTCCGCCGAGGGACGCGCCGCGCTGGCCGAACTCTTTCCGCAGACCGGGCGGGCGCACCTCGTCGGCGTGACCGGCGCGCCGGGGACGGGGAAATCGTCGCTGGTGAATCAACTGGCCCTCGCCTATCGCCGCAGCGGGAAGCGCGTCGCCATCCTCGCGGTGGACCCGTCCAGCCCGTTCACGGGCGGCGCCGTGCTGGGAGACCGCGTCCGCATGAGAGACCTGGCGGGCGACGCGGGCGTCTTCATCCGCTCGATGGCCTCGCGCGGCTCGCTCGGCGGGCTGGCCCAGTCCACGGCGGCGATGACGCAGGTCTTCGACGCGGCCGGCTTCGACGCGGTGATGATCGAAACCGTCGGCGCGGGACAAAACGAAGTGGACATCGTCCGCCTCGCGCATACCACCATTGTGGTGGACGCGCCCGGCCTCGGCGACGACATCCAGGCCATCAAAGCGGGGATTTTGGAGATCGCGGACGTGCTGGTCGTCAACAAGGCCGACCGTCCCGAGGCGGAAAACACGGTCAGGGCGCTCAAATCCATGCTCGACCTGGCGAACCCGAAACGCTTCGTCATCCGCCATCACGGGACGACGATGAAAGCGGACGCGCCCGCGAAAACAGAATCGAGACGCTGGGTCCCGCCCATCCAGCGGACGGTGGCGACGGAGGGCGCGGGCGTTGACGAACTTGTCGCGCACATCGAAAAGCACGCGGCGTATCTGCGCGCGAGCGGGGAATGGGCCGTTCGAGAGCGCGCCCGCCTCAGGTCCGAGGTGGAGGCGTTGCTGCGCGAGGCGTTGATGGCGCGGTTCCGGGCCGAAGTCCCCGATGGGAAGTTCGAGTCCGCGCTGGAGCAGGTCTTCACGCATCGTCTCTCGCCCTGGGAGGCGGCGCAACTTTTGACGGACGGGAGGCGCAAGTGAGCGTCATCTATGGAGAGCGCGTCCGCCTGCGGGCGGTGGAGCGCGAGGACGTCCCGAAATTCCACGAATGGGTCAACGATCCCGAAGTGACGCTGGGACTCTCGCTGTTCCTGCCGATGTCCCTGCGCGACGAGGAGACCTGGTTCGAGAATCTCGCCAAGCGCGAGCCCGAGGAGAAACCGCTCGCCATCGAAATGCGCGACGGCGAAGGCTGGCGGCTGATCGGCAACGGCGGCCTCTTCAGCGTTGACCATGTGGCGGGCTCGGGCGAAGTCGGCATTATGATCGGCGACAAGTCGGCCTGGAACCGGGGCTTCGGGACCGAGGCGTTGAACCTGCTTTTGCGCCACGGCTTCGAGACGTTGAATCTGAACCGCGTTTTTTTGAGAGTGTACGCCGATAATCTCCGCGCCGTCCGTTCCTATGAGAAAGCGGGCTTCGTGCATGAGGGGACGATGCGCGAGGCCGTCTTCAAGCGCGGCAAATACGGCGACCTCCACTTCATGAGCGTTTTGCGAAAAGAATGGGAAGGACGAAAAAAGGAGAATCCATGAGTCAACATCGTCGGCATGAAATGAAAGTGTATGGGGATATCAAGTTATACGCGGGGACGGGTTCGCCCGAACTAGCGGGAAAAATTTCCGAGTATCTTAACAGCCCCCTGTGCGGGCGCGACGTGGTCGAGTTCCCCAACGAAAACCTGTTCATCAAATTACACAGCAGCGTGCGCGGCCAGGATGTGTACGTCATCCAAAGCACGGCCTCGCCCGTCCATCGCAACCTGATGGAACTGCTCATTATGATCCAGACCCTGCGGCTGGATTCGGCGGCGCGCATCACGGCGGTCGTGCCGTATCTCTGCTACGGCCGCTCGGACAAAAAAGACCAGCCGCGCGTCCCCATCACCGCGCGGCTGATCGCGGACATGATCGAGGTGGCCGGCGCGGACCGCTACATGACCCTCGACCCGCACGCCGGACAGGTGCAGGGCTTCTTCTCCGTCCCCGGCGACGTGCTGACCTCCTCCTCCCTGTTGACCGGTCACATCAACGCGCACATCCGTCCGCATCTCAAAGACCCGGTGGTGGTCGCGGTAGACCTCGGCTTCGCCAAAAAGGGACGCAACTACGCCGCCGACCTGAACACGCCCATCGCCTTCATCGAGAAGCGGCGCGTCAGCAACGACGCCAAAGCCGAAGCGTTGACCCTGATCGGCGACGTGAAAGACCGCGACGTGATCATCGTGGACGACGAGGTGGACACGGGCGGCTCCATCGCGCAGGCCGTGCGCCTCGTCAAGGAAAACGGCGCGCGGGACGCGTACCTGTCGTTCATCCACCCCGTCCTTTCCCAGGACGGCGCGGACCGTCTCGCCTCCCTGCCCATCAAGCACATCATCACCACCGACACCATCCCCATCTCGGCGGATAAAATGAAGATCCTCGAAGGCAGGCTCACCGTGCTCACCGTGTCGGGTCTGCTGGGAGAGGTCATCCGCCGCGCGCACGAGGGACGGAGCGTGGGCGAGATGTTCAACGAGTAGCCAGCGCCCGGCGTCCAAAACCGTCCGCTGAACCGCCATGCCCGAACTTCCCGAAGTCGAGACGATCGTCCGAACGCTGCGTCCCGCCCTCGTCGGCGCGGAGATCGCCGCCGCCGAAACGCGCTGGACGCGCACGGTGGCGTTCCCCTCGGCGCGGCAATTTCGGGAACGCATCCGCGGCCAAAGAGTCCTCGGCGTGGGGCGGCGCGCCAAATTCATCCATCTCCAGCTTTCCGACTATAGCCTATTTGTACACTTGCGTATGAGCGGGGATTTGTATATAAAGGAAGACGGATACAAACCCGAAAAGCACGACCGACTGATCCTGCGTCTCGCCTCGCGCGGGACGGGGACGCGGGGCCTCGTCTTCAACGACGCGCGGAAGTTCGGCCGCGTCTGGCTGACCGACGACCCCGACTCGGTCGTCGGGGACCTCGGGCCGGAGCCGCTCTCGGACGCGTTCACGCCCGCCTGGCTGCACGAAAATCTGCGCCGCCGCCATCGCCAGTTGAAGCCGCTCCTGCTCGACCAGCGATTCCTCGCCGGCCTTGGCAACATCTATACGGACGAGGCGCTGCACGCGGCGCGGCTCCATCCGCAGGCCGCGTCCGATTCGGGGACGAGGAAACAGGCCGAACGCCTGCACGCGGCGATCCGCGCCGCGCTGACGGAGGGTATCCGCCGTAACGGCGCGTCCATAGACTGGGCCTATCGCGGCGGCGAGTTCCAGAATTATTTTCGGGTGTACGACCGCCAGGGCAGTCCCTGCCCGGTGTGCGGGACGAAGATCGTGAAACTGGCAGTCGGGCAGCGAGGGACGCACGTCTGCCCCAAATGCCAGAAAAAGAGGTCCGTATGATCCAGTTTGATATTGCCACAATCACATGGCCGGTCTGGCTCCTGGTGTTGGCTCTTATCCTCGCCCTGGGACTCGGCGCCCTGCTCGGCTATCTCAACTCCAACCTGGACGCCCGCAAGAAACTGGAGGAGGCGCGCGCCCGGGCCGACATCATCGCGCAGCAGGCGCGCGGCGACGCCGAACGCGCCGCGGCCCGCATCGCCCACGCCGAACAGATGGCGCTCTCGCGCGCTCCCGCGGCTTTGCCTGGCACAAGCCTCCTGCGCCTCTGGCTGGACGAGGATAACGCCCCCCAGCTCGACCTCGACGGTCAACGCCTGAAGAGCGTCCATCTTTCGGACGTGGATCGGAAACGACTGATCCACTTGTTGAACATCGTCCGGCCGTGGGTTGAGGGCAAACCTGCCGCGGCAGGCGGGACGCCGATGATGGAAGCGCTTTCGCCCGCCGCCCGGCCTCCCGCGCCCGCCCCGTCCGCGCCGACCCCGGCGGCGGAGGCGAAAGCGGCCGAACCGACCAGCATCGTCGGTCAAATTGACCGAATCTTGCAAGCGCGCCTGGCCGCCTCCCCGTTGGGCGGACGCGATATCCGTCTCGAGGAAGGATACGGCGGCGTTGTAAACGTCTGGGTGGGCAGGCAGAAATTCACCGGCGTGGGCGAAGTGACCGACCCCGAAGTGCGGGCGGTCATCCAGGCCGCCATCACGGAATGGGAGAAGAAGTACACGCCGGGGATGTAGACGAGGTCAAATGAGAAGACATCCATCCGAAACAGGATGGATGTCTTTTTAACATGCCTTGCGGGACGAAGCAGCCGCGCGGAGGCGGCGCCGCGTTTACCGGGCGCGGCAAACGGTCACTCTGGCCTGGCGTAGCGCGCCGTCAACAGCGGCGCGAGGTCCATCTCCGCGATCTCGGCGGTGACGTTGGGAGTGTAGAGCTGCCGCAGCGCGTTCGAACTGCGGGGCGAGCCCATGCACAAGAGATCGTAATTCCCCTCTTTCACCTCGGCCTGGATCTCCTCCACCACGCTCCCATTGCGAATCTTGATGGAAGCCGTCAGCCCGGCCGCCCGCGCAACCTCCAGGCTGCGGCGCAGATTCTTCCCGATCATCGTGTCGGTGTCGAGGAGGCTCTGCCAGTTTTCGCCGACCTGCCGCGCTTCGGGGTAATCGAGATCAATCGGCGGGACGACCGTCAGCAGGGTGGCTTCGGCCCGGGCCGCCAGCATGATCCGTGTGCCGAGGCTCCTGGCGGTCTCTTCGTAGCCCAGCCCGCCCAGGCAGACCAGGACTCGCTTCAACGGCAGGCGGGCCTGCGGAACGTAGAGAATCGGCGCGGCGACATGCTCCATGATGTGGCGGAAGGAGCGTCCTGCCAGCAGGCGTTTCAACGGTGGACGCCCCAGCGGGCCCATCAGCGCCAGCGTTTCCTTTCCCTGGACATAGGCCGGGATGGCGTTCTCCGCCTGTCCCTGCACGACTTCGAGCGCATACTCGGCCCCGGCCTGCTTGAAGGCCTCCACCGCCCGGGCAAAGACCGCCTCGAGGGGATGCGTCTCCTCGTCAATGCGCGAGGGGGACGGGTCCTCGTCGAGGCCGACCAGCCGCACAGAGGTCTGCAGCAAGGCGCCCAGCCAGGCTCCGTACGTGACGGCGGGAAAAGTCGTCGCGTTTCCGTTGGTGAAGATCAAAATCTCTGAAATCATATCCACCTACCGATAGAGGATGACGCCCAGCGCTCCCGCGCCCAGCAGGACGAGAGGCGAGGGCGCGTTCAGCGCGAGGGCCGCGCCGCTCAACGCGGCGATCAGGAGGAAACGTTTGGTGATCTTTTTGGCGCGGGTGGCGCGCGCGAGTTGCCACGCCACCGCGACCATCAAGGCCGCCACAGCGGGACTCATCCCCGCCACAAACCCCTTCATCCAACTCTCCTGTTGGAATTGCTGGAGCGCGAAGGCCACCACCAGCATCATCACGGTGGGAGGCAGGACCGCGCCGAGCAGGGCAGCCAGCACGCCGGGAATCCCGCCCGCCGCATGGCCCACGAACATGGCAAGTTTGAGCGCCTCGCTGCCGGGCAGCACGTTCGAGAAGCCCACCGCTTCGACGAAACGCTCCTCGGTCATGATCGAACCGACCGCCTCCTTGTAGAGCAGGCCAATGGAAGCCGGCCCCGAAGGCGAGAGCAGGTTCACCTTCAGGAACATCCACAGCAGTTTCCCCCAGATAGAGACTTTGGACGGCGCTTTCATGAGAAAATGAACGCTCCCAGGATCGCCGCCGCCAAAACCACGAGGCGCTCCGGCGCGTTGAGGAACAGCGCCACCAGACTCACCCCGCCGAGCAGCCAGCCCCGCCAGCCGGTCTCGCCGCCGTTTTGGAAGATCTTCCAGGCCGCGAACAGGATCACCATCACAATGGCGGGCGTGAGTCCCTCGATGAAACTGCCCACCCAGGCCCCGCGGCGGATGCGGTGCAGGAGGGCGACCACGGCGAGGATGATAATGGTGGGAGGCAGAATGGAGGCCAGCAGCGCGATCAGCCCGCCGGGAATCCCGCCGGCGTTATAGCCGATGTACATCGCCATTTGCAACGCGTCCGAGCCGGGCAGGACGGAGGCGAATCCCACCGCCTGCACATACTGCGCGTTGGTGATCAAGCCGAGACGCTCCACCATTTCGGTGTAGATCAGTCCCACCGAAGCGGGGCCAGACGTGCTGAGCAGGTTTATTTTAAGAAAGGTCAGAAAGAGTTCGAGGTAGATGTTCATTTCAGTTCAATGGAAGCCGGGCTTCCGGGAAACCCGGCTTTTCGACTATCCAGACAAAGGTTTTACCAGATAGAACTCGCCGCGCTGGTACCCGCGCTGGAGGTAGTAGCCGCGCGTCCCGACCGCCGAGATGACCGCGATCTGGTCGAACCCGCGCGCCCGCGCCGCCGCTTCCGCCTCGACGAGGAGCCGGGATCCCAGACCCGCGTGCTGCGCGGCTCCCGCGCGGTCCGCGCCGACGGGGAGGGACTGTCCGTACACATGCACTTCACGGATCAACGCCGCGCCATCCAGATCAGAAAGTCCCGTCGCGGGAGAGTTTTCATTCGGCAGCGACAGCCTGATGAAGCCCGCTATTCTATCATCGGGCGTGACGAACGAGATGAAATGCTCCTCGGCGGAATCGGTCCGGTAGACCTGGTCGTCCAGCCGCAGAGATTCGGGGTTGACGCTCTTCCCGCGCACCTCGCGGCAGCGAATGCACTCGCAACGCGTCCCGCGCTTCTTCATCTCGATGTGGACGTCCTGCCGCAGAGAGGTTCGCCGATTCCCCTCGACGACGCGCGTGGACGGGATGTCGCGGATGATGCGGTTGACGCGGCAGTAGCGCGGGATGGACGGTTTGATGTCCGCGATCAGGTCGATCAGCTGCCGCGTGGAGTATGGCTGGAACTCGCCGCGCTGCCAGTACTCGTACAATTCCGCGTTGGCGAGCAATTGGTTTGGATAGATCTTGATCTCGTCGGGGCAAAGTCCCTGCCAGAGTTTGGCGAAGTCGGCGCGGTCGGATTCGGGCGTCGCGCCGAGCAGGTTGGGCATCCAGTGCAGGACGATCTTGAACCCCGCGGCGCGCAGGAGCGAGACGGCGCGGTGAGTGGCCGCCGCGTCGTGTCCGCGTTTGTTGATCTCGAGGATGTGGTCGTCGAGGCTTTGCGCGCCCAGCTGCACTTTCGTCACGCCGAGGCGGCGGAACCAGCGCAACTCGTCGGGGGTGATCTCGTCGGGACGCGTCTCCACCACGAGGCCGACGTTGCGGCGCGGAGCGGATTCGTTCGCCGCGTGGATCGCCCCCAGGTCGCGCCGATTCGGCGGAGTTCCCTTTCTATGTTCCGCGTAAGCCGTCAAATCTGCGGATAGATCGTCTGTGCCGTTCATGGCGTCGAAGCAGCGCGCCACGAACCATTCCTGGTAATCGCGCCGGTACGAGCTCCACGTCCCGCCGAGGATGAGCAGTTCGATCTTGTCGGTGGGATGACCGAGCGTCTCCAGTTGAGTCAGCCGCGAGCGGACTTGCGCGTATGGGTCGAAGTCATGCTCCACGCCGCGCATGGCGCCAGGTTCGTCGGGCAGGTAGCTCTTCGGCATTCGCACGTCGGTGGGACAGAAGATGCACTTGCCCGGGCAGGGATACGGCTTGGTCAACACGGTGACGGTGGTCACGCCAGAGAGCGTCCGCACAGGCTTCATGCGTAGTTTGTCGAAGAGCGAGACGTCGGCTTCGATGCTCCCGTCCGCGACCATCTCTTTGTACGCGGCGACGAGGAAGGACTTGCCCAGCGTCCCGCCCGACTTCGAGGCGTGCGCGCGCAGACTGTCGCCGAGGTCGCGTCCCGCGCGGACGTCATCCACCACGCGGCGGGCGACGGCGATCTTTTCAGGGGTGAGGGTATTGGCGGCAAGCCAGGCTTCTCTGGACATTTAAGGTTTCAGGTTTTCGATTGACGATTGGTAATTGGTAATTGGCGACTGGCGATGACAGAAAGCAAAATGTCAAATACACAATACAGACTGCGCGACTATCAGACCACGAGACTACGAGACTACGAGACCACGTACTCCTTCTGCCTGAACATCTCGGTGTGGAGTCCGCACTCGGTTTTGCCGCGGCCGGCCCAACGTCCGGCGCGATCCGAGTCGCCCGCGCCGACCGCGACGGTGCAGGGCGCGCATCCGATGGAGCGATAGCCCTTGGCGGTCAGCGGGTGCGAGGGGAGGTTGTGCGCCTCGATGTACGCGGCAACGTCTGCCTTCGTCCAGTTGAGGAGCGGGTTCACCTTCACGAGGCCGTCCTCCTGCACCTCCAGGATCTTCGCCTGCGCGCGGACGTCCGTCTGGTCGCGGCGGATGCCCGTGATCCAGGCGCGCAGTCCCGCCACCGCCTTCTGCATCGGCTGGACTTTGTGGATGTAGCAGCACAGGTTCGGGTCGTCGAGCGGCAGGTTGCGCAGGTTTTGGCGCACGAACACGTCCCAGCGCGAATCGCGGTTCAAGTCCACCACGTTCAATTGCCAGTCCGAGGCGACGCGCACCAAAAAGATGAGCGATTCCCAAAAATGATAGCCCGTGTCGAGGAAGAAGATCCGCAGGTCGGGCTTGAGGCGGGTTGCCATGTGCAGCAGCGGCATGGACTGCGTCTGGAACGAGGAACTCATGGCGATGTCGTCGCCGAATTCGGCAAACGCCCATTGCAAGATCTCCTGCGGCGTGCGGCTCTCGAACTCCTCGGCCAATTGTTGAATGTCACCTGTAAAAGACATGGCAATGATTATAACCGTTATAATTTCAGCATGGATTCGACCACCGCTGCGCGGCTCGTCCAACTCAACCGCGACTTCTATGCCCGCTTCGGCGCGGACTTCTCCGCCACGCGCCGGCGACTGCAACCCGGCGTGACGCGCCTGCTCTCCACCTTCGAGCGGGACGCGTCCATCCTCGACCTCGGCTGCGGCAACGGCGAACTGGCGCGCGCCCTCGCCCGACGCGGTCACCGCGGCCCCTACCTCGGCCTGGACTTCAGCCTGCCGCTTTTGCACGACGCGCGTTCCCTGCCTGAAGGTTTCTCCGCGAAATTCATGGAGGCGGATTTGACGAAGTTATCGGTAATCAGTGATCAGTTATCAGTGATCAGTCATCAGTTGTCGGTTCGCTGGTCGTTGATTACTTGCTTCGCCACTCTCCATCACATCCCCTCGCGCGAACTGCGCCTGCAACTCCTTCAAACCGTCCGCGAACTGCTCGCGCCGGGCGGACGTTTCGTCCATTCCAACTGGCAATTCCTGAACAGCGCGCGGCTGCGCGCCCGCGTCCAACCCTGGGAGCGGATCGGGCTGACCCTCGCGGATGTGGACGCGGGCGACTATCTCCTCGACTGGCGCCGCGGCGGCGAGGGACTGCGGTACGCGCATCAATTCAACGAAGATGAACTGGCAGAGTTGGCGCGCGCGGGCGGATTTGAAATCGCAGAATCGTTTTATTCGGACGGGGAGGGGGGAAGGCTGGGGTTGTATCAGGTGTGGAAATAGCCACAGCCAAATCCTGTCAGCGTCGGATTCCCGAAGTTTTCCTTCGGAAATGGCCTCTCCGAAAGTAGAACTTTCGGATTCCTCTAAAAGCCTTTTTTTCAGGAGATTGTCATGCTCACCGCCATCACCCGTGAAGTTTCCCGCTCGATCGTGAATTGCGAGCTCACCCATCTCGCGCGCGCGCCCATTGACGTGGACCGCGCCCGCGCCCAGCACGGACAATATCGCGACGCGCTGCGCGCGCTGGGGCTGGAAGTCCTGTCCCTGCCCGAGGAGCCGGACCTGCCCGACTCGGTCTTCGTGGAAGACGCGGCCATCGTGCTGGACGAGGTCGCCCTGCTGACGCGTCCCGGCGCGGACTCGCGCAAACCCGAGGTGGAATCCATCGCGCGGGCGCTGGAGCCGTACCGCCGCCTGCTGCGAATCCAGCCGCCGGGGACGCTGGACGGCGGGGACGTGCTGACAGCGGGACGAAAAATCTTCGTGGGAGCGACTCTCCGCAGCAACGCGTCCGCGCTGGAGCAGATGAGGGAATTGCTCCAGCCATTCGGTTATGAGGTGATTGGAGTCCCCGTCACGGATTGCCTGCATTTGAAATCGGGGGTGACGCGCGTCGGCGAAAGGACTCTGCTCATCAACCCCGCGTGGGTGGAGAAGAAATATTTCAGCGGGTTTGACTTTATCGAAGTGGACCCGTCCGAACCGGGCGCGGCCAACGCGCTGCTGGTCGGCGGGACGGTCGTCTACCCGGCCGCGTTCGCGGCGACGCGGACGCGTCTCGAAGCGGCTGTCCCGCGTCTCGTCGCGGTGGAGGCGGACGAGCTGGCGAAGGCGGAGGGCGGCGTCACGTGTTGCAGTCTGATCTTCGAAGCGTAGAAAAAATCCCCGCCTGGAAGCGGGGACTTGTTTTTACGCGCTTACGTTGTTGGGGTTGACGATGTATTGCCACCAGTTGTTGTGGATGCCGTTTTTGCGTCCCGCCGCGTGCGGGATGTGATTCATCCACCACTGGTGATGCAGGCGGATTTTGCCGCTGCCCCACTCCGCCGCGGTGACGGTTCGGACGTCGCCTTTGAAATTCGGGAAGTTGAGCAGCCAGTCGTAACATTCGCTGGAGACCGGGCGCGGGTTGTTCCAGTCGTAGTCGCGCTCGCTGTTGGGCGCGTAGTGGATGTTGCCGACGGCGGCCCTGCCCGGCGCGGACTTGTCGTAGCGGATGAAACGCGTCCACAGGTTGGCCTCGCCAGTGAGCGGCTCGAAGGTCTTGAGCATGATCGACTCCGCGCGGTGACCGTACGATTCGAGCATCTCGCCGACGCCTCGCTCGAAATTGAATCCCATCACCACGAAGCGTCGCGGACAGGCCGCGGCGCTCTTGAGCGGCGGGGCGTTGCACCAGAACGCGCCCGCGCCGCCCATGACGGATTCGTACAGTCCCGCGTTGGGGAAGGCGAACAGCCAGACTTCGTCAATTTCGCCGCCCGCGACTCTGGACAGGATGTTGAACCGCGCGAGGATGGCCGCGTAGTCCGCGTCCTGCGGCTGATGAGGCTGGGACGCGCCGCGCAGCACGTCGAGGTAGGTCTGCGGCGTGTAGCGGAAGCCGTCCACTTTGACGGGGAAATCGTCCACTTCGACGCGCTGGACAAAGTCCACCCGCGCCATGCCGTGACTGTATTGCAGGAGGTCGGCCGCGCAAGCCGCGGCCAGGTCGTCGGGGGAGGACCAGTTCATCTTTTGCGAGAGTTTCTGGCCGTTTTCCATAATGGGGTCGTAGATGATGAGCGCCACTTTGCAGACGGCGACGGAGGCCGGCTCGTCGGGGCTGTCGGGTTTGAGCGGCGCGGGAGTCGGGACGGGCGCGGGCGCGGTTTTTTTCCCGAAGAGGGACAGGATGAATTCGAAGAACGAGGCGAGGAAGTTACCTGGAGATTTGCTCATAGGGATTCCCTGGCGGCGCGAAATGCCGTTTTGCGCCGCTTATATGTTGCAGGGCAGAATGCCATTCCGCCGCGTTCACGGCGTTTCGGAGGCGAAGTACACCTGTCCGCCGGAGGCCAGGTATAGGACGCGGCTGGGGCTGAACGTCAGCGCGCCGAGCCGTTCGGCGGGAAAGACCGACGGCGGGGCGGCGAAGATGCCCTGAAGTTTATAGTCGCGCGCGCCGATCCGATAGACGGTTTGACCGTCCGCATCCAGCAGCAGGAGGCTTGTATCGGGCTGGCCGGTGAGGATCATCTGCGTGAAGTGCGCCTTTGCAAACACGTCTTCGTTGCCGTAAGCCGGGAAGGTGTTTTCCAGTTTCACCGGCGACTGGCAGCGCGTGGGAATGCCGTCGATCCAACTATGCTTGCAGTAGGTGATGCGCCCGTCTGCGTGAAGGAGATACAGGTCGTCGCCGCTCACGACCACGTCAATGGCGTCCTGGATCTCCGGGATCTGGTCGCCGAAGAAGGTGAGCGGCTGGTTCATGAAGACGCCTTCCGTATCGGTGTAGACCCAGATGGCGCGGGCCGGCGCGTCCAGCACATACAGCCGCGCGCCTCTCAGTTTCACGTCGGCGCCGTCGAGCGACAGGTTGCCGCCGTCGAGCCATATAGCCGTGACGTGTTTCCAGTACGTGGGCGGCAGGGGCAGGGTCATCAGGCGCGGCGTCTGGCCAGGCGCGCAGTAAAGCAGGTTGCCAGCCGCGTCCACGCCCAGCACAGACGAGTTGAGCATGTTCGCTTTCGGCAGGACGAGCAGGTCCACCAGCGAGCCGACGGTGACGCTGCCGTATATGCCGGCTCCGCAGATGAATTTCTCGTCCAGCGCGTAGGTGCGGTCGATGGCGGCCCGCAGGATTTTTCCGTCGGTCGCGTCGAGCATGTACAGGTCCGAGTCGCTGACGGCCATGCGGCTGATCTGGGCGTTCAACGGCGCGCTGAACGCCGGGGCGAAACGCAGGCGCGTCACGCCGAGCAGGGCGTCCAACTGGGTCTGCGCTTCCTGGCGCAGGGACTGCGTCTCGCTGGTCTTGTCAATGTCCTCCGCCCGCGTGGCGTACTCAAGCGCTCCGTCCCAGGATTCGCGCTTCCGCGCGAGATCGGTCTCCTGCATGGCCTGTTGACGCAGGACGCGCGCCTGCGTCAACAGGGCGTTGTGCTGCGCGCTGACGCCGAAACGGGCATAGACCATCACGGCGATGGTCACCACCAGCAGGGGGACGAGGATCGAGATGAACGTCATGG
The DNA here is from genome assembly GCA_002473085.1 of Anaerolineales bacterium UBA7227. GTDB lineage: Bacteria > Chloroflexota > Anaerolineae > Anaerolineales > Villigracilaceae > Denitrolinea > Denitrolinea symbiosum. The sequence continues at coordinate 13,749 of DKTP01000069.1, read as the reverse complement.
CCGGGATCGGCAGGGAAATATCCGACTCGCCGCCGGGCAGGAGGTGGGGCAGGAACTTGCGAATCCGCTCCCAAACTTGCTGGCGGACGCGCCGCCACGTCTGGAGGCCTCCCACCGCGACGCGCGCCGCCCGGCGCTGCGCTTCGGCGCGGCGCGCGGCTCTCTCTTCGGGCGGCGCCGTGGACACGTCCACGGCCTCGAACTCGGGTTCCTCCTCCTCGATTTCCCCGATCTCCGCGGCCGGCTCGGGTTCGGGCGGACGGGCGCGCGGGATGGACGGCGGGAAGGTCCGCGCCGGCGCGGCGGCGAACTGTTCCGCGATGGGATCGTCGGCGGGCGGCTGGGGCGGGATGGCGTAGGCCGAGGGGGCGTCGTCGGGGACGCGGCCTACGATGTGGGCGGGAGGGAGAGTCGACTCGGACGCGGGAGGAGGAGTCGCCGGGGCGGAATCCGCCGCCGGGGAGGCCTCAACCGGCTGCGGCGTCGCGGGAGGCGTCGTCGTCCCGGCCGCGATGAATCCAACGCTTCCCGTCCCCTCCGTCACAAGGATGAACGCGCCGCTCACGTCCCCATCCGCGATCGCCATGAGACGTTTGCGCACGGCGTCGGGCGCGGGCAGGCCGCGGTCCAACGCGAGGGCGGTTTCCCATGCGGGCGGGAGCGCGGGACAGAGCAGCAGGCGGTCGCCGGGCTGGAGGGAGATTTGCGAGAAAAATCGGCTGATGTTTTGGCTGAGGCCGAGGCCTTTGCCCGCCAGGGCGGGATCGTGCAGGCGACGGGCTTCGCCCGCGTGCGCCGCGATGACGTGCGTGGGGCCGCACTGTAAAATGGTGAGCTGCGAATCGCGGAGCGCCGCCAGCGTGAGCAGGCCGACCACGTATTGCCCGCGTCCGCTGGAGGCGAGGTTGCGTTCGAGTAGGGCGCGGTTGACCTTTTCGGCGGCGGCGCGCAGGGCGCCGGTGAGCGCGCCGTGCGCGGCGTAGTAGGCGGCGGCCGCGTCGCGCGTCAGCGAGGCGTATTCCTCGTCGGAAAAAGCGATGTTGCCGTTGAGGGTCAGCGCGACGAGCAGGGTCTCGCGTTCGCGCCCGCGCGCCGCTCTGGACGGCGGCGCGAACGAGGCCAGGCCGGGCAGGCGGGACTGCTCCTGTCCGTTCAGGCGATGAAGGCTGAGGATGTTCAGGTCAATGGGCACGGCGTCACCACAGAGTAAGAACTTGCGGAAAACGACTATCATTATACTGGTAAAATTTGCTCGCATCGAAATCCGCTTACCGATGCATGGCTTTCTCAAATTGATCTCATTGAACCGCGAAGCCCGCCAAGAAACCGCATGGAATTTACACTTTACGACACCTTTGAAGCCCTCACGTCCATTTCCCGCGAATGGGATGAACTGCTCTCCGAAAGCGTCACCGACGCGCCGTTTTTACGATTCAACTATCTGCGCGATTGGTGGCAGACGCTCGGCGGCGGCGAGTGGCTGCAAGCCGAACTGACCGTCGTCGCCGCGCGCGAGGCTGGACGTCTCGTCGGCGTCGCGCCGCTTTTCCAGACCGTCAACCGCGACGGCGAGTCCGCGCTGATGCTGCTCGGCTCGATCGAGATTTCCGACTATCTGGATTTGATTGTCCGCCCCGCGGACCTGTCCCGCTTCGTGACGGGATTGCTCGACTTCCTCGCCTCGCGCGTGACTTCGGGCTGGCGCGCCCTCGACTGGTACAACCTGCCCGAGGCCTCCCCCACCCTCCCCGCGCTCGAAGCGGATGCGTCCGCGCGCGGCTGGAAGTTCACGCGCGAGGTCTACCAGCCCGCGCCGTACATCCCTCTCCCCGCGGATTTCGAGACCTACCTCGCGGGCATTGACAAGAAACAGCGTCACGAGATCCGCCGCAAGATGCGCCGCGCCGCCGAAAGCGAAATTCCCGTGCGCTGGTATCTCGTGGAGGACGAATCCGCGCTCGAGGCCGAAATGGAGGCGTTCTTCGCGTTGATGAGCCAGGACCCCGCCAAAGAGAAATTCCTGACCGAGCCGATGCGCCGTCAAATGCTCGCGGCCGCGCGGACGGCGCTGCGCGGCGGCTGGCTGTGGCTGGCTTTCCTCGAGGTAGGCGGAAAGAAAGCCGCGGGCGCGTTCAACTTCGATTACGGCAACCGTCTATGGGGCTATAACTCTGGCGTGAACCGCGCTTTCAACGAGTTTTCCCCCGGCTGGGTGTTGCTGGCGCACACGCTTCAATGGGCTTGCGAACACGGTCGCAGCGAGTTCGATTTCATGCGCGGGAACGAGGAGTACAAGTATCGGTTTGGAGGGAAGGATCGGAGGGTGATGAGGGGGAGGGTAATTCGGTAATTGGTAATTGAAAGCCCCCGGGCAGTTGAGCTGCTCGGGGGCTTGCTAGGGCTTGGAAGAGATTACGCCTCGTACCCGGCCGCGTCTTCCTCCACCGACAGGATGGGTTCTTCGGCGGGTTTGCGGTCCAGGAACTGGAGCGAGAGAGCCACCACCTTCGTGTAATACTTGACATTCTCGCCTTCGCCGACACGGTCGGTCTTCAGGCGGCCCTCCACGAAGGCAAGACTTCCCTTCTTCAGGTATTGCTGCGCCACCTCGCCGAGGCGTCCCCAGGCCTCCACATTGAACCAGTCGGTGTATTCCTTCGTCTCACCGGCGGTTTTCCAGCGCTGCGTCACACCGACGCTGAAATGGCAGACTTTCTTGCCAGTGGGCGTAAACTTGCTCTCGGGGTCTTTTCCGAGATAGCCAATCAGTTGAACACGGTTCAGGGCAGGCATTAGACACCCCCTTTCGTTTCAGGACCTTTAGAGGCAATTGTGTGTGTCATTTCAGTCTCCTTTTCTCTAAAAGAACAGTGTAGGGTGGGTTTGGAACGGGTATACTTTACCCAGCTGCGACCGGCGGCGTGGCGGCGGGCGCTTCTTCTTTCTTCAGGACAAGCATACCCGTCTTCATCTCAGCCACTTTGTAACCGGCGGGAAGAGCGTCCAGCGCGCCTTCCTTGATCTCCTTCGAGAAGAAGAACATCTTCCCTCTGGAATGCAGATAGTAGGTGACGCCTTTGGAATTGGTGTGTGCGTAAGCCATTTTTTCTCCTTTTGTGAATAAATTTGATTAAAGTGTAGCACAGATTTTCTATTCGTCAACAGGGAATTTGACCGTATTGTTCGATAATGCACAAGGAACCGGCTATGGACAACCCGATGATGATCGCTTCCAGCCTCGACGAGTTACGCGCTGCCCGCCTCCTCCTTGACGGGAGGCTGGGTCTGGTCCCGACGATGGGGTACCTCCACGAGGGGCATCTCTCGCTCGTCCGCCGCGCGCGGGAGGAATGCGACCGCGTCGCGGCCTCCATCTTCGTCAACCCGACGCAGTTCGGGCCGACGGAGGACCTCTCGAAGTACCCGCGCGACCTCGACCGCGACCTGTCCCTGCTCGAAGCCGCGGGCGTGGACCTGGTCTGGACTCCCGACAACGAGACGATCTATCCGCCCGACTTTTCGACGTGGGTGGAAGTCGAAGGGCTGACCAGGCCCCTCGAAGGCGCGGCCCGCCCGGGTCACTTCCGAGGCGTGACGACGGTCGTCGCCAAGTTGTTCAACGCCGTCCAGCCGCAGGCCGCCTACTTCGGTCAGAAAGACGCGCAGCAGGCCGCGGTCGTCCGCAAGATGACGCGCGACCTGAATTTCCCCGTCGAGATCGTCGTCTGCCCGACGGTGCGGGAGACGGACGGGCTGGCGATGTCGAGCCGCAACAGTTATCTCAGCCCCGAGGAGCGGAAGTCCGCCATCGTCCTGTTCCGCGCGTTGACCGCCGCGCGGGAGGCGTTCGAGCGCGGCGAGCGGGACGCGGAATCGCTGCGGAAGGTCATGTCCGCGACGCTTGCCTCCGAGCCGCGCGCGCGGACGCAGTATGTCTCGTGCGCGGATTACGATACGCTGGAGGAGTTGGGGACGGTGACGGGCAAAGCGCTGCTCTCGATGGCCGTGTTCATCGGTAAGACCCGCCTGATTGATAATTTTGTGGTTGGGAGTTGATTTTGGAATCCTGAAGTTCTACTTCAGGATTGGCAGCCTCCTTCCGAAAGTAGCCCGTCCTGGTGGTCGGGCCAGGGAACTTTCGGATTCCATACTCTCTACCGTACAACCCCCATCGCGAATGCCGCGAACACCTGCACTTGCGCCAGATACAAATGTGGGCGAACCCTTGCGCCGTCCGCAAGGACAGGTGTGGCGCGAAATTTTGTTTTTTCAGCCGAGAAATTCGAGTTATTCGCGCCATTCGCGATAAAAAAAGCCCGACGATTCCTGCCAGGTACGGTAGAGAAATTCCATGTTTGCTTTTTGGTCTTTTACATTGTGATTGGAATTTCGATGGAACGCCCCGCGACCACGAGTTCCAAATTTTGCCCCGCCGTGCTGACCTTGTCCCCCTCGAACCCGAAGAACGTCCAAAAGACGGCGTCCGCCCGCTCTGTCTCCAGCATGAGAGACAGGGCGAGTTCTTTTTGCCCGTAGTAGCGTGAACGCCAGCCGCGCGTGGAATTTTCGTCGCCGCGCACGAGGGAGAATTGCGCGTCGCCCGCGAGCAATCCCATCCGCACAATAATATCGGTTTCACTTTTTAGCCGAATCTCGTTCGCTTCGGGCGTGACGGAGTACGGAAAATCGTTCAACAGCCACTGCAACGAAAAACGATGCGGACGGTCGCCGCGGAGCCGATCCACGACCAGCCAGCGATCGGCCTCCAGCGAAATCACCGAGCGGATATGCTGTACGCCGAAGCGCGCGTAGCCGTCGTGCTCGCCCTGCCATTCGCGTTCCGTCTGTTTCAACACGCGTCCCCGCGACCACTCGCCCCAGGTGAAGCGGCTGAAACGCAGCATCTGGTCGGCGCCGTCCACCGTCACCGTGTTGTGGACGGAGGTGCGCGCCAGCCCGTTCTGCCAGAGACCGCCGCCGTTGTAGAGAAAGGTCCCCGCGTCGACGGCGACGTTTTGGCCGCGCATCCACAGGTCCACGTGAAGCTGGTCGGCGTGCGAGGGACGCTCGCGATAGTCCGCGCAGCGGATGAAGGCCGCGCTCGACTCGCCGCGCAGGATGTAGACGCCTCCATCGGGAAAGTTATCTTGTCCATGCAGTGACGACTTTAGTCTTTCCTGAACGACTGAAGTCGTTACTACGTGGGAAGATTGCCCCCACAGCCAAAACAGCGACTCGTCCCAGGCGCCCGCGTCGAAGAGCCGCTTCCCGTGGAGGAGATACCATCCCATTTGTAGCGTGGGACGATAGTCGGTGAAGTCGCACGAATCCAACGGACAGACCAGCGCGCCGTCGTTCGAGCCGAAGACAGGCATCTCGCCGCTGGCAGGCTCGATGAGTTGATAGAAGAAATCCAGCGAGCGCGAGATGGATTGATAGAGCGCGTCGGAGAAGCGGTCGCCGTTCAATTCGCCCAATCGCATCGCGAGGAAATAGACATGCAAAATGAAACGGTGATAGTTGAGCGAATACATCGAGTACGCGCCGTCGGGGAAGATGTGCGTCGCGGCTTCGCGTTCCAAAATCTCGCGTCCGAGGGCGCGGTAGGTTTCGGCGCGCTTCAATTCGGGGAAGAGAGTCCCTGCCAGCCAGATGCCGAAGGATTCGCTCATGGCGTGATTCCCGCGCGTGGACACGGCGAAGTCCAGGTTGCGGTGGACGCGGTCCGCTTGCGCGGCGATGAGTTGGGTCAGGCGCGCGGTCCGCGCCGCGGTGGTGGATTCCGCGTCTCGAAACGCGAACAGGCCGAAGGTCCAGGCGAGGAGGCGGAGGGAGGTCTCCTGTCCGCATTTCCAGTTGGGTCCGCGTTGCGGAGGGTTCATCCGCGCCCAATCTTCGACGAGAGTCCAAAAGGCTTCGGGATAGCGTTCGTCCTTTTTGAAGGCGTAGGCGCGCATCAACGCGTAGACCTGGTTGAAGCGGCTGGCTTCCCAGATGAATTTGATGTCGTACGCGCCGTAATCGGGAATCTGCGACCAGTGTCGGCGCGCGTCCACGCGGATGCCCGTGCGCGGGTCGAGGAGCCAATCGGGAGGGAAGCCGATCGGGTATGGCGCGCGTTCGAAGTAGCGCAGTTCGCCCGCGAGGATTTTTTCGGCTTCGTCTGCCGCGAGTTGGGGATTCCAGGATGGGGCGTCGGGGAGCGGCGGAATCCCATCGAAGAAAAATTTCGGCGCGTGTTGATTCCGCCACGCGAGGTAACTTTCGGGATCGGAGGGGACTTCTGGTTTGAGCCAGAATTTCAGCGGACGCTCGTCCCACCCGTAGACGGGGAATTGCAGGCGCAAAATTCCCAGCCGCATCCGCAGGGCGTATCCCGCGCGGAAGAGAAGCCAGCGGAGGCCGAAGCGTTTGTAGAGGGAGAAGAGGGCGCGGAGTTTGTTGAGCATGACATCTTCAAAGAAGGAATCCCGAAGCTCTACTTTGGGGCGCGTCTCGCGGCGAATAGAGACAAGCCAATCCAGATCAGCGGCAGACCGAAGAGGATGAACGGGCCGACGGTGTGGATGCCGCGTCCCCAGGCAAGGGACAGTCCCGCGCCGAGGAAGGTCAACGCGATGAAAAGCAGGCTGACGCGCTCGGGTCTGATTCCGCTGATGACCAGGCGCTGATAGAGATGCGTGCGATGCGCGGCGAAGACGTTTTCGCGTTTCGCGGCGCGGCGCAGGAAGGTGACGCCCGCGTCCATGATGAAAGTCCACAGGATGGCGGTGCCGAACATCAACGCGTCGCCGCCGCGATGGGCGGACATCAGCGGCAGGACGGCGAAGGTGAAGCCGAGGAAGGTGCTGGCGACGTCGCCCATGAAGATGCGGGCGGGCGGCCAGTTGTGGACGAGGAAGCCGAGGCTCGCCGCGGCGACGGTCAACGCGAGCCAGAAGACCAGCGGGTTTTCGCGCCCGCCAAATTCCGAGCCGCCGAAGGAGGAGGAGAGCGCCGCCCAGCCGAGTCCCGCGGCGAGCGCCACGCCGCCCGCGAGGCCGTCAATCCCGTCCATGAAGTTGTAGGCGTTGACGAGTCCCAGAATCCACGCGAAGGTGATCGGGATGCCGAACCAGCCGAGCCGCCACACGCCGAAGACGGGGATGGTGACCGAGTCGAACCATCCCATGCCGAGCATCGCGACAGCAATCGCCAGGAATTGAATCGGGAAACGCACCTTCGGCGAGAGCGAGCGGACGTCGTCCTGCCAGCCGAGGGCGGCGAGGATCGTCCCTGCGACGGTAAACGCGAGAACCTGCCGCGTGAAACCGTTGACGATTCCGTAGACGAGGGCGGCCGCGATCACGAGGACGACGATCGCCAGTCCGCCGCCGCGCGGGGTGGGGACGGAATGGGAACTGCGTTCGTTGGGATGGTCGAGGATGGCGCGGCGGAGGGCGACGCGTCGAATCCACGCCACGCCGAGGTAGGCGAGGACGGTCAGAGCGGGGAAAACGATCGGGAGGAGAGTCACGTCGAGGTCCAGATGGAGCCGCAGGGAATTTCGTCCGCAGGCGCGCGCCTTTTATACCATCATTCCTCCAAAAAGAGACCTCCGAGCGTTCGCCCGGAGGTCTCGGTTTACAGTCCCGCGGCTTGTTTCAGCGCCTCGGCTTTGTTCGTCTCTTCCCAGGGGAATTGGACGTCGTCGCGGCCGAAGTGGCCGAAGGCCGCCGTCTTGCGGTAGATGGGACGGCGCAGGTTCAGATCGCGGATGATCGCGCCCGGGCGGAGGTCGAAATGCTCGACGATGAGCGAGGCGATCTTCCCGTCGGCGATTCTGCCGGTGCCGAACGTCTCCACATTGACCGAGAGCGGGTGCGCCACGCCGATGGCGTACGCCACCTGGATCTCGCAGCGGTCCGCGAGGCCCGCGGCGACCACGTTCTTCGCGGCCCAGCGCGCGGCGTACGCGGCGGAGCGGTCCACCTTCGTGGGGTCTTTGCCGCTGAACGCGCCGCCGCCGTGACGTCCCATGCCACCGTAGGTGTCCACGATGATCTTGCGCCCGGTCACGCCGGCGTCTCCCATCGGGCCGCCGATGACGAAGCGTCCGGTCGGGTTGACGTAAATTTTGATGTTCCTGTCCACCATGTCTTCGGGGAGCGTGGACATGATGATCTGCTCGGTGACGATCTCGGCGATCTCGGCGTGCGAAACGTCGGGCGCATGCTGCGTGGAGACGAGGACGGTGTCCACGCGTTTGGGCTTGCCCATGGAGTATTCGATGGTGACCTGGCTTTTGGCGTCCGGGCGCAGCCAGGGGATTTCTCCGTTTTTGCGGAGTTCGCTCTGGCGGCGGGTGAGTTTATGCGCCAGGTAGATGGGCATGGGCATCAGGGTGGGCGTCTCGTTGCAGGCGTAGCCGAACATCATGCCCTGGTCGCCCGCGCCGATGGATTCGATCTCTTCGTCGGTCACAACGTGATCGCGCGATTCGAGGGCGTGGTCCACGCCCATAGCGATGTCGTTCGACTGTTTGGCGATGGCGGTCAGCACGCCGCAGGAATTCCCGTCGAAGCCCTTTTCGGAGGAGTCGTAGCCGATCTCGAGGATGGTCTTGCGCGCCAGTTCGTCGAAGTTGACCTGGGCCTTGGTGGAGATCTCGCCCAGCAGCATGACGTAACCGGTCTTGGTGGCGGTCTCGCAGGCGACGCGCGAGCGGGGGTCCTGCTCAAGGCAGGCGTCCAGCACGGCGTCGGAGATCTGGTCGCAGATCTTGTCGGGATGTCCTTCCGAAACGGACTCGGAGGTGAACATCAGGCTGGGGGAGGACATGAAAGTATCGCTCATTGAAGGTGGGTCTCCTTGAAAGAAAATTGCCCCTCCGGACACGCGAAAGGGCAATTTACAAGGGCGCGGCTGCCCTCTCATCTACCAGAACATCCGTCTGTCGGAATTGGCACCGTGTTGGTAGTCTAGTAGTCTTTTGGTCACATTGTCGCATAGTTTCTGATCTTGCCAACTATCAGACTAACCGACTATCAGACTAAAACCGGTTGTCGAGGCATCGCAGGGCCGGTCCCTCCGCCTCTCTGGATAAGAGTTGCCGATTGGGGCTATTTGAATTGTGGCGAATTTATACCACAGGCCGGGAGACGCGTCAATTAAAAAAATCGCCGCCAGGCGAACCCGGCGGCGTTCAAAAAAAACGGATCGAGATTTACTTGTTGGCGGCGCAGCGGAATCCCACCGTGGGAGCGGACTCGCCATACCAGAGATCGGAGCCAACCTGGACGTTGGGGTTGGGTCCCATCATCGAGGCGCGGGACGAGACGCGCAGCATCTTCCAGGAATCGCCCCAGTGACCGCCGCGCACTACGCGCATAAACTCATTGGTCTTGCCCACAGGACCGGACGGATTCATGGTGACGCCCTGGTTGTAATACTTCATGTCGTAGAGGTCGCTCACCCATTCAGCCACGTTGCCGGCCATATCGAGAACGCCGAAGACGCTCGCGCCCGCGGGGAAACTGCCAACGCGCGCGGTATCGCCCACAGCGTAATTGAAGTTGGCGGTGGAGCCGCTCGGGCGGTCATTGCCCCACGGGTAGAGATTCATGGACGGGAAGGCGCCGCGCGCGGCATATTCCCATTCCGCTTCGGTGGGAAGACGGCGGCCGGCCCACTTGCAGTAGGCCTCGGCGTCTCCCCAGCCCACATAGACCACCGGGTAATCCTTAAAATCAGGACTGCCGTAGTACGGATCGCGCGTCTTAGATTTCAGGACTGTCCGGCTGCCGTAGTGAGGCAGTTCGCAGACGCCCGCTTCCACGCATAGTTGGTACATGCCGTTAGTAACTTCCAGTTTGTCCATCCAGAAGCCGGTCATGGTGATTTTGGTGGAAGGCGTTTCATTGGTAGGCGCGTCGCTGTCAATGCCGCCGCGCATGAACGTGCCGTCCGGAATGAAGATCTGGGTCATGCCGTCCGCTGTGGAAGTCTTCTCGGAACCGGCATCCTGACTCCCCTGCGAGCTGGTCGTGGGATTCACGACGACGGTGGGAGTGGGGACCGCCGTCGGCAGAGAGATGGCAGTCGGCTGGGCTTGTCCGCCCCCGCCCAACTGACAGGCCGAAGCGACAAACGCAAGGACCAAAAGAATTACAGGAAGTTTTTTCATGGTCGTTCTCCTTTTTGAGTGTGGGTGAAGTATAAAGTGCGATGTTTTTTTTCCATATCACCCAAAGGTCATATTTTGGTATTATTTTGTTACTTTTTACGACCATTTTCCAGAATCATGCGTATAATGAGACCCATGACGGACACATCTCCCGGCACAAATCACTCTCCGCTGCGCGTCTATATCGTCTGCGACCAAGCCACCACCGCCCCGATTTGGGGCTACATGATCCGCGAAAAGGGACTGGTAGCCATCCTCGAGACTGCGGTGGAGCGCGCCATGCAGCGCTCGCTGGAAGACATCCCCGACCTGATCGTGATCGACGTCAACGCAGGCCACCAGCAGCGGATGGAACTCTGCCGCCGCTACCGCGCCCTGACCGCCAGCCCCATCCTGCTCTTTCTGCCGGTCAGCAACGAAAACGAGATCCTCGAAGCCTACCAGGCCGGCGTGGACGAGTGTGTGGTGAAACCCGTCAGCCCGGCGATCTTTCTGGCGAAGATCCTGGCCTGGGCGAAACGCAGCTGGGCGCAGCCGATGAGTCCGATTCGCACCGGCCCGTTGAAGCTGGATCCGGCCCATCGGTCCGCGGTGGCGGCGAAGGGCGGCGAGGTGCGGCTCACCAATCTCGAGTTCCGCCTCCTCCACCTGCTGATGAGTCGCCCGGGTCACGTCTTCAAAGCGGAGGAGATCATCCAGACGGTGTGGGGCATGGAAAAAGCCGACCTGGCCCTGCTGAAGAACGTGGTCTATCGCCTGCGGAAAAAATTGGAAGAGGAGACGGGCGAGGCGGCTCTCATACAAACCCGCCCAGGCGGATACAGTTTCCTCGCGTAGACTGCGGAGCGGAATGATATTCCGCTCTTTTTTGGACACGGGCGAGGCGGGTATAATCGTCGCATGGCCGATAATCCCAACCTCCCCGACGAGTTCCTGGCCGCCGAATTCGAATATATCGCCAACAGCGCTTTTCAGGCCAACGAGGATCGGAGCAAGGCCGCCTCGTTCTTCATCGTTTCGGTCGGCTCGCTGGCAGCGGCGATCTTCGGCGCGCAAAAACTGGAAGCAATAGACGACGCCGCGTTGTATTTCCTGCTGGCAGGATTGTTCGCGTTGCTGACTGCCCTCGGCGCGTTGACCGTGGCGCAACTGGCGCGCCTGCGGCTGGCGTGGTACGAGGCCGCGTTGGCAATGAACCAGATGAAAGAATTTTACGTAAAACGCGTCAAGGGGCTGGAAGGCGCGTTCCGCTGGCGCGCAGAGACGCTTCCCCCAAAGTATAAAGTTGACAGCATTTCGCATTACACCGCGCTGGAAGTAGCCGCCCTGAGCGCGTTGACGTTCGGCGCGTGCGTGTTTTTCCTGCAAAAGGGCGCCGCTTACCTGCACGGCCTGTGGGCATCCGCCCTCGGCGCGGGAGCGCTGGCATTCTTCGCGCTGATGTTTTGGTACAAACGCCTGTTGACCGAAAGAAGGAAACGATGAGCCAATATCACAACGGCACGGAAGAGTTCCGCGTGAACGGCGAGGAACTCGTGGCGAAGATCAAGCAGTTGCTGCACGAAGGCAATATCCGCCGCATCATCATCAAGGACAGGGACGGCCGCACGCTGATCGAGGTCCCGTTGACGCTGGGCGTGGTGGGTGTGATCCTCGTCCCCGTGTGGGCGGCCATCGGCGCGATCGCCGCGCTGGTGGCCGAGGCGACCGTCGTCGTGGAGAAGGTGGACTAATGCCGCGCAACTATGACCTGGCCTCGCGGCCGCCGACGGCCGGTCAACGCCGCCCCGAACACACGCGTGACGAGGAGTGGGTCCGCGCCTTCCTGCGCGTCGCCGACGTCGGGCATCTGGCTTCGGCGTGGGACGACCAGCCCTTCGTCATCCCGACGTCCTTCTGGTTCGACGAGGCGAATCATCGCATCGTTTTTCATTCCAACCTGGCGGGACGCATGCGCGCCAACCTGGAACGCAACCCGAAAGCCTGCCTCGAAGCGAGCGAGATGGGACGCCTGCTCCCCTCGAACCTGGCGCTCGAATTTTCGCTGCAATACCGAAGCGTGATGGTCTTCGGGACGGTGCGCGTCCTGGAATCGGACGAGGAGCAGAGCGCCGCGCTGTACGGCCTGCTGAAAAAATACTTCCCCGAAATGGAGCCGGGACGCGAGTACCGTCCCATCACGGAGAAGGAGTTGAAGCGGACTTCCGTCTATGAACTGAAGATCGAATCGTGGAGCGGAAAAGAAAATTGGGAGGAGCGCGCCGATCAATCGGACGAATGGCCCGCGCTGGACGGGAAGTGGTTTTTGTAGCCGTCTGGTTTTATTCGTGAAGCGCTGAAAACGCAAAAACAGCCCCTCGGAGGGCAGGCAGAAAAGACGGCTGTGGCCGTCTTTTTGTTTGAATCCTGCGGGGTATAATCGCCGCCATGTTGGACCGTATCCTGATCGACCTCGAACGAACGTTCCTCGGCCTGCTCTGCGTCTTCTGCCTCGTCTCCTCCTCGCCTCACGCCGAATACTTCTACGACCGCGCCCGCGCCTTCACCCGTCCCTACGAATTCAACTACGACGCCTGGACCGCCGACGCCGCCTGGACCAAACTCCAGCAAAGCGCGCTCGGCCTGCCCAACTACGTCTCCCGCGCCGACGGTATCTCGGTCGTCATGGATTCCCTGCGCCTCACCGAATCCATCCTGCGCGCCGAAGACCAGCTCCAGGTCATCTTCTCCGACCCCAACGTCAAAGACAAAGAATCCGCCTCCGCCCACCTGCGCGCCGAACGCAAACGGCTCGACGCGCGCCAGCGCCAGATCGCCCCGCTGGCCGAATCCGTCCTGCAAGGGCAGGTGTCGCAGATCCTCTCCGAGCAGGGACTGACCCTCGGCGGACAGCCCACCCCGCCCGTCCTCTACCACGTCTCGCCCCTGCCGATGAACCTCGTCATGTCGAAGCGCAGCAAGATCGAGCAGGTCGCGTCCATCTCGCTCCAACCCGACATCGCCCTCGAAGACCAGGTCAAAATCGAAGACGGCGTCGCGCAAGCCCTCGACTTCTCCACGCTGGTCGTCCCGGTTGGCGGCATCGGAACCTACCCCACCATGGTCATGCGCACCGATACCTTCAACTGGCAGGTCGGCGTCGTCATCCACGAGTGGACGCACAACTTCCTCAGCCTGCACCCGCTGGGGATAAACTACGGAACCACGCCCGAACTGCGGACGATGAACGAGACTACCGCCTCCATCGTCGAGAACGAACTCGGACCCGTCCTCCTGGCGCGCTACTACCCGACCCTCGCCGCCTCCCGCGCGGACCTCAACCTGGTCGCGTGGCCCCGGGCCTTTCTCCCGCCGAAAGCGGGACTCCCCGAAACCCCGCCGCCCTTCGACTTCCGCGCCGAGATGCACACCACCCGCGTCCGCGCGGACGAATTGCTCGCCGAGGGGAAAATCGAAGAGGCCGAAGCCTACATGGAAGCGCGCCGCCAGGTCTTCTGGCAGAACGGCTACGCCATCCGAAAACTGAACCAGGCCTACTTCGCCTTCTACGGCGCGTACGCCGACATCCCCGGCGGACCGGCGGG
>DKTP01000157.1 GCA_002473085.1 Anaerolineales bacterium UBA7227 | reverse complement strand
CTTTTTGCACGCGGTGGAAATGGGACTGGGAGCCTGGCAGTTCGGCGACCGCGTGATGTGGGGATTTGGACAGACGCACAACGAAGACGATATCCGCGCCGCGTTCGACGTCAGCATCGAGGCGGGCATCCGCTTTGTGGACACGGCGGAAATTTACGGAATGGGGCAATCGGAACAGCTCCTCGGCGGGATGTTGAAGGACGCCAATGAGCCTGTGCTGGTGGCGAGCAAATTTTTCCCGTTCCCGTGGCGCGTCCACAAGCGCTTTATGAAGCGCGCGCTGAAAAACAGTCTGGAACGCCTGGGGGTGGAGCAGTTGGACCTTTATCAAATTCACTGGCCGCACGCGCTCGTCTCGCCCGAAACGCTGATGGAATGGATGGTGGAACTGGTGAAGGAGGGACTCGCCCGCACGGTGGGAGTCTCCAATTTCAGTCCCAACCAGATGGTGCGCGCGTACACGACGCTGGCGCGCAAGGGAATCCCGCTGGCGTCGAATCAGGTCTCGTTCAGCCTGCTGGACCGCCGCGTCGAGAAGAACGGCCTGCTGGCGCGCTGTCGGGAATTGGGCATCCGCGTGATCGCGTATTCGCCGATCGCGAAGGGACTGTTGACGGGTAAGTATTCCGCCGAGAAACTGCCGCCCGGTCCGCGCGCCGTCTCGGCCGCGGCGAAACTTCAGAATATCCAGCCCCTGCTCAAGTTGATGACGAAGATCGGACAGGACCACGGCGGCAAGTCCAACGCGCAGGTGGCGTTGAACTGGTGCATCTGCAAGGGGACGCTCCCCATCCCCGGCGCGAAGAACGCGATGCAGGCGCAGGAGAACGCGGGCGCGCTCGGATGGAGGCTGACTCCCGACGAGGCGGCGGCGCTGGACGAGGCCAGCGATGAGGCGGTGAAGTGAGGGAGGGGTCGGAGGAGGAGACAAACTTCGCTCCCCCTGTTTTCTTGTCGACCAGTTCTCGTAGGCGTATAATCGCCCTCAACAGGACGGCTCCGTTCAATTCAGATTGATTTAGCGGAAATCCAGTTTCTTTTCAATTTTTGCTCTTCTGCTGAAACAACCCTTAACCGTTAACCTGCCCTCGGAAAATATTGGAACTTGAAATAGCATGGCATTCATGCTATCATAATGCCATGATAAGGTCGTTCAAAGATACAGGAACAGAAGATATTTTCAACGGCGAAAACACCAAAGCGGCAAGAAAATCATGCCCTTCCTCGATCTGGAAAGTCGCCGCTAGAAAATTAGACCAATTAGATTCCGTCACCGCCCTGCATGAATTGAGAATTCCCCCAAACAATAAACTTGAAGCCTTATCGGGCGATAGAAAAGGCCAACATAGCCTCCGTATCAACGACCAGTATCGCGTTTGTTTTACATGGACTAATTTGGGTCCCGACCAGGTTGAGATCACAGATTATCACTAGCCAGAAAAGCAGGAGTTAATATTATGGTTCGCATTCCTACCGACCGCATACCCACTCATCCCGGCGAAATGCTCATGGAAGAGTTTTTAGACCCTATGGGCATCAGCCAGAAAGACCTGGCGGATCATATTCACGTTCCATACCAGCGCATTAATGAAATTGTAAACGGGCGCAGGGGCATTACTCCAAGCACGGCTTTGCGTTTGGCAAAATTCTTCGAAATGTCGCCCGACTTTTGGATGAATTTACAATTACGCTGGGATTTATATTTTGCTCAACAGGATGAAATGAAGGTATTAAAGTCCATTCAGCCACATTCGGTTGGCGCGTAAAAAGCCAGCGAATCTTGCACAAAAACGCCCAGCACAGCGAAACCTCCTCCTCATCCGCGCCTCGGACCATCTCCTCCGGGGGCGCGTTTTTTCTGGAGAGTCGCGCCGCCGAACGGAATAACAGTTCTCGTACTCCAACGCGATGAGAAACAAAACGGTCGCCTTTCGGCGACCGTCTCTGTTTTATGCCGGGGCGCGGCTCACTGCTTCGTCCCGCACTCCGCGCAGAACTTCGCGTCCGCCTCCATTTTGGCGCCGCAATTCTTGCAGAATTTTTCGGACTTGATGGCCGTCCCACATTCGGGACAGAACTTGGCGTTCTTCTGCAAGGGCGCGTTGCATTTGGGACAGGTGGCGCGCACCCCCGCCCGCCAGGATTCGTCCTTCAACATTTCCCGATCTTCCTCCGCCACCTTGGAATGCGCCCAGATCTCCTCGGTGGTGCGGCTGGCTTGCGCGGCGGCCATCTCCACGCCCATGTCCGGCGCGCAATTCTTGCAAAGGCCGCGCGACTGATTCCAGCAACTCTTCCGACAGACCCACGCCGAGCAGCGCGGGCATTGGACAAAGTTTGGCTTGATCTGCTGGACGGCCTCCACGAGGGCCTTGTCCCAGGCCTGCTGCCAACCGGCGGACCGGGCGCGCTCGCCCAGGTCCGCGGCCCGGCCGAACACGCCTCCGAACAGACTGGAAGCCGCGTCCAACGCCCCCGAGACGTTCCCCAACGCCCAGGCCTGGAACTGGGTCTTGTAGCCGTTTCCGCACCGGTCGCACTGAAATTCGAACTGAAAACCGCGGTCCGTGGAATGGTCGGTGTAATTACGGGTGAATTCGATCGCGTCCATGTTTGTGTTCCTCGTCCTTACTGCGGGGTCTCACCGTCCGCCGCCGGTAATGTAATGCTCCAATTGCGAGATCATGAACTTCTGATAGTCCACCATCTCCTTCAACGCGTCGCGGACAGAAATGATGCCGATGAGTTTCCCTTCTTCATAGACGGGCAGGTGGCGGATGTTTTTGTCGATCATAATGGCGACGCATTCGTCCAGAGACTGGCTGCTCTCCACGTAAAGGACTTTGGTGGTCATGATCTCGGCCACCTTCGTCTCGCGGGAGGCGCGTCCCTGCAGGTCCAACCTGCGGATGCAGTCGCGCTCGGACAGGATGCCGGCCACTTTGCCGTCGTTGATGACCAATACCGCGCCGGCGTTCTTCTCGGCCATCAATTTGAGGGCTTCGAACACCGTCGCGTCGGAACTGACCGACCAGACCTCGTCGCCCTTCTTGCGGATCATCTCTCGGACTGCGATCATACAAGCCTCCTTTGGTGAATGGCGAAAGTATAGACCGAAACGGGCATGCTGACAAGAAGACAACGCCCGGCCGCGCTGGAAAAGCAGCGGCTGCTCAAGTCCATCATAAGCAAATCGGCGCAGAAAATCAAGAGCCTTGAGGCAGACTATCATGGCTGTAGCAAAGTCAGAGATTTCTCAACGCGAATGCCGCGAATTTGCAAACCTTCGCGCCGCCCGCAAAAACAGGCGCGACCCGAATAACGTCAGCCGATTTATGGAAGATGTCAATCGCGCTGTTATTCTTTTTGGACGCGAATTTCACGGATTGCGCGGATTTTTCCCTGGCTTTTTTCGTGAAGTGAAGTCCGCGCCATCCGTGTCCGAAATGGAATTCCAAAATACCCTCCGAAGGGGACGGCGAAACAGAAAAACCCTCCGACCAGTCGAAGGGTTTTCTTTTACAGGCTCCTCGCCGAGGACTTGAACCTCGAACCTAGCGGTTAACAGCCGCCCGCTCTGCCATTGAGCTAGCGAGGAACGCGTGCGACATTATATAGGCAAGCGCGGAGCGTGTCAAGCAAATTTCAAAACCTCGAAAGTCCGGGCGGCTTCCGGGGACGGACAAACACGGATTTGACGGATCGCACAGACGAACATGGATTTTTAATAGTTCTATCCGCGAGAATCCGTGAGATTCGCGTAATCCGCGTACGCAAGAAACAGTCTCTAATACTTGATCGCGCTCAACAAATGCAGTTTATCGATCTGATGCCGCGCCTTGATCATGCGGACGGTGCCCGTCAGGCCGCGCACCACGAGACTGTCGGTGGCCGCGCCGTCGCCGTAGTAGCGGACTCCCTGCAGGAGTTCGCCGTCGGTGATGCCGGTCGCCGCGAAGAAGACATCCTCCGAGGAGACCAGGTCGTCCATCGTCAGGATCTTCTCGAAGTCGTAACCCATTTCGCGGCCGCGTATCAGTTCGCTTTCGTCGCGGGCGTAGAGTTTTCCCTGGATCTCCCCGCCCATGGCGCGCAACGCGCAGGCGGTGATCACGCCTTCGGGCGTGCCGCCGACACCGAAGAGCGCGTCCACGCCCGAGTCGGGCATGGCGGTCATCAGAGCCGCGCCCACGTCGCCGTCGGGGATGATCCGAATGCGCGCGCCCGCCTTGCGGATCTCGGCGATCATGTCCTTGTGACGGTCGCGGTCGAGGATGATGGTGGTGAGGTCCTCCACGGCCTTGCCTTTGGCTTTCGCGATCGCCTTCAGGTTGTCGGTGATGGATTTTTCGATGTTGATGCGGCCCTTCGCTTCGGGGCCAACCGCCACCTTGTTCATGTAAACGAACGGGCCAGGGTTGAACATCGCGCCGCGCGGCGCCAGCGCCACCACCGACAGGGAGTTGGCGCGGCCAAAGGCCAGCGGGCGCGTCCCGTCGATGGGGTCCACCGCCACGTCCAGTTCGGGAGGCGAACCGTTGCCCACGCGTTCGCCGTTGTAGAGCATCGGCGCGTTGTCCTTCTCCCCCTCTCCGATGACGATGATGCCGTCCATTTCGATGGAGCGCAGGACGAGGCGCATCGCCTCGACCGCGGCGCGATCGGCGCCCTCCTTATCGCCGCGGCCCATGAAGCGGCCCGCGGCCAGCGCGGCCGCCTCGGTGACGCGCGCCAGTTCGAGAGCAAGATTGCGGGTGGGAATGTTATCCAGCATAGATCCTCCAGTGATGGTAGACGACGCTCGGATTTTATAACCTCCCGATTCTACGTTGAAACCGGGAGGGATCGAACTTCATAAAAAGAACCAGCGGATCCAATATACGCCGATGACCGCGCCCCACAACCACGAGTCGATGCGGTCGAACGCGCCGCCGTGGCCGGGGAATAGATTCCCAGAATCCTTGATCTGGCCCTGCCGTTTGATCAGACTCTCGCCCAGGTCGCCGAGGATGGTGACGGCGCTAAGCGCGAAGCCGAACGCCATTCCCTGCCAGACGCTGATGGCGAGATGTCCCAGCAGGGGTTGCCCGAACAGCATGGAGTTGACGTTGTATGCCCAGGCGAAAAAGCCGCCGTAGAGCGTGCCGGTGAACACTCCCGCGAAGTAGCCCTCCCAGGATTTTTTGGGGCTGAGACGCGGCGCCAGTTTGTGTTTCCCGTATTTTGCGCCGATGGCGTACGCCGACGAGTCGGCCATCCAGACCGTAGGCAGGACGAACATCAGCCACCAGCCGCCCTCGGGCAGGGCGCGCAAGTCGTAGAGATACGCGCCGATCCAACCGAGGTAGGCCAGCCCGCCCACGGTGGCGGTAAAATCGAGCGCGGCCTGGTCGCGGCCACGCTCGTAGGCGTAGAGGTGAACCGCCATCGCGGTCAGGATGAAGAAGGCGAGCGCCGCCCCGGCATACTCGGGACGGAAAGCGCGCGCCAGCAGGATCGCCAGCGTCCCGCCCACGGTCGTCAGCATGGATGGCTGGGACCCGGCGGCGCGAAACAGGCGGACATATTCCCATGCGGCGATCACAACAAAAAGTCCGATTAGCGCAAAGAACCATACGCCCCCCAGAAGAACGGGAGGCATGGCAAGCGCAAGCAGGGTCAGGGCGGTGAGGGTCCGTTTAACCATTGGATGTCCTGTTGGCGACTGTCTCTGAAACGCCCCCATAACGACGATCGCGCTGGGCAAAGACTTCCAACGCGTGGCGGTATTCGTTCGTGTTGAAATCAGGCCAACAGGTGGGCGTGACGTACCATTCCGAGTAGGCCGCCTGCCAGATGAGGAAATTGCTTACACGCAATTCGCCCGAGGTGCGGATAATCAGGTCGGGATCGGGAACGCCGGCGGTGTAGAGGTATTTCCCCACCGTTTCGACGTCCACGTTTTCGGCGGGAATCCCGTCCCGTATAATGCGCTGGATGGCCTGCACGATCTCGTCGCGGCCGCCATAATTGAAGGCGATGTTCAAGGTGAGACGCGTGTTCGCGCGCGTCAGGTCAATGGCGTCCAGCACTTTCTCTTGCAGCGCCGGCGCGAGCCGCTCCAGCCGTCCGATATGACGCAGTTGGACGCCCTCCTTGTGGAGTTCGTTCAACTCCTTGTCGATCACGTCTTCGAGGATGCGCATCAGCCCCTGCACTTCTTCGGGCGGACGCCCCCAATTTTCGGTGGAGAAAGCATAGATGGTCAGGTAGGGAATCCCGAATTCGACCGTCGAGCGGATGACGCGGCGCAGGTTTTCGGTGCCGGCGCGGTGACCGGCCAGGCGCGGCAGGCCGCGCGAGATCGCCCAGCGCCCGTTGCCGTCCATGATGATGGCGACGTGTTGGGGGAGCCTATCGAGCGGAACGTTTAAAGAAGCGCTATCCATGTGGGTAACAGTAACGCGGGGCGTCTCTACACTTCCATGATCTCTTTTTCTTTGGCCTGCCCGCGCTTGTTGACTTCCTCCACGTAGCGGTCAGTCAGTTTTTGCAATTGGTCTTCGCCGCGTTCGAGATCGTCCTCCGAGATCAGTTTTTCCTTTTCAAAATCGCGCAGGTCGTTGTGAACATCGCGGCGGATGTTACGGATGGCGACGCGAGCCTCCTCCAGCCGCGTATGGGTGTGCTTTACCAGATCGCGGCGGCGCTCCTCGGTGAGCGGAGGCAGGTTGAGGTGGATGTTCTTACCGTCGTTGTTGGGAGTCAGGCCCAGGTCCGAGGCCAGGATCGCCTTTTCGATGGTCTTCAACGTGGACGGGTCGAAGGGCTTGATCATCAGCGAACGCGGCTCGGGAACGGAAATGGTCGCGAGTTGGATGATGGGCGTCGGCGTATCGAAGTACTCCACCGTCAAACGTTCGACGAGGGCCGGGCTGGCGCGTCCCGTGCGGACGGTGGCGAGGTCCTGCTCGAGGGCGTGGATCGCGCCGTGCATACGGGTTTCAGCGTCTTTCAACATGTCCTTGATGGTATCGTCACTCACCGTGGCCTCCGAAAAAAGGGTTCGGCACAAGGATACCCTAAAATGTCAAAAAATGCCACCGATTACAGAATCGGGAGAGTTTTTTGAGGAAAAATGAGAGACTCTCAAATCCCAGACACCAGCGTGCCGACCGCCTCGCCCTTAAGCGCGCGCGGCAACGCGGCGGCGTCCCACAGGTTCAAGACGAGGATTGGCAGGTGATTTTCCATACAGAGGGAAATAGCGGTGCTGTCCATGACCTGGAGACGGCGGTTCAGCGTTTCGATATAACTCAGCTGCTCGAACATCTTCGCCTCGGGATTCTTCTTCGGGTCCGAGTCGTACACCCCGTCTACTTTGGTGGCTTTGATGACCACGTCCGCTTCGATCTCGGTGGCGCGCAGCGCCGCGGCCGTGTCGGTGGAGAAAAACGGGTTGCCCGTCCCCGCGCCGAAGATGACAACGCGTCCTTTTTCCAGGTGACGGATGGCGCGGCGGCGGATGTACGGCTCGGCGATGGCGCGCATCTCGATGGCCGACATGACGCGCGTGTACACGCCGGCGCGTTCGAGCGCGTCCATCAGCGACAGCGCGTTCATCATCGTGCCGAGCATGCCCATGTAATCGGCGGTAGCGCGGTCCATGCCGCGCTCCAATCCCTGCTTGCCGCGCCACAGATTGCCCGCCCCGATGACGACCGCCACCTCCACCCCGCTTTCATGCACGTCCTTCACGCGGCTGGCGATGGATTCCACCTCCGTCGTGTCGATCCCAAAACCCGACTCGCCCGCCAGCGCCTCGCCGCTGAGTTTAAGCAAAATACGTTTGTACTTCAGATCAGACATGGTTTCTCCTTTACGTTCCACATCCCGCCTGCCGCTTTAGAAAGACAGGCGGGGATATTTATAAAAAAGGCCAACCGAACGGTTGGCCTTCCAAAACTATTCTCCCAATTTCTCGCCCAACTCCCAGCGCTGAAAGCGGCGGACGATAATATTCTCGCCGATGGCGGCGATGTTCTGCATGATCAGCGCTTCAACCTTGACGCTCTCGTCGCGGATGTATGCCTGCCGAAGCAAAACCGCCTCGTCCTTGAACTTGTCCAAGCGGCCCGCCACGATCTTCTCGGCAACCGCCTCGGGCTTGCCCTCCTCTTTAACGCGGGCGCGGGCGATCTCGGCCTCGTGGTCCAACACGGCCTGCGGGATCTCGTCCTCGCGGATGTAGCGCGGCGAAGCCGCCGCGATCTGCAGGGCGATCTCGTGCGCCAAATTGCGGAACTGCTCCGAGCGCGCCACAAAGTCCGTCTCGCAATTCACTTCCACCATCACACCCACGCGGCCGTTGCCGTGGGAATACAGTTCAACCGTCCCGCTCGAAGCCTCGCGGTCGGCGCGCTTGGCGGCGGTAGCCATGCCCTTTTCGCGCAAAAAATCCACCGCCTTCTGGTAATCGCCGTTCGCATCCTGGAGCGCCTTGCGGCAATCCAGCATCCCCGCGCCGGTGGCGGCGCGCAACTCCTTGATCATCTCAGTCGTAATTTCCATTGCAACCATCCTCGATATGACTTAATTCTACGCTGCGGACGCGTCGGCCGCCGCGTCATCTTCGACCTCGGGCTGGGCCGCGGTCTCTTCGACTTTTCCTTCAACCGCCGCTTCAGCCTTGACCTCGGGCTGGGGCGCGGCCTCGACGGCCGGTTCCACAGCCGCGGCTTCGACCTCGGCCTGTTCTTCAATGGCGGGCTTGCGCGCCTCGCTCAGCTTGGCAAGCGTCGCCTCGCCCAGCAAGTCTCCCTCGCCGACCTCGTCCACATCCGCCGCCTCCACAACGCGCTTCGGCTTGCGGGCGCCGCGAGCCGGTTTGGACTCGGCGGGCCGCTCGGCGGCCGCGGCGGTCTCCTCGGCCGGTTCCTGCTCCTTGCGCATGGCCTTGCCTTCGAGGACCGCGTCCGCCATGCGAGCCACCAGCAATTTGATGGCGCGGATGGCGTCGTCGTTCGACGGGATGACGTAATCAATATCCTGCGGGTTGCAGTTTGTGTCCACCAGCGCGACCATGGGGATCTTGAGCAGGTTGGCTTCGCGCACGGCCGCCACCTCGCGCCCCACATCCACGAGGAAGAGCAGGTCGGGCAGACGCTTCATGTTGCGCACGCCTTCCAACCGGGTGAGAAGACGGTTGATCTCGCGTTCGATCAACAGGCCCTCCTTTTTGGTCAGACGGTTGATCTCGCCCGTCTCGCGCATTTTTTCGAGACGGTCCAACTCCTGGATGCGCTGGTGCATGGTGGACCAGTTGGTGAGCATGCCGCCCAGCCAGCGCTCGGTGACGTAGGGCATCCCCGCGCGGACGGCCTCCTCCTTGACGGTCTCCTGCGCCTGGCGCTTGGTGCCGACAAAGAGAACAGAGCCGCCGTTCGCGACGGTGTCGCGCACAACGTTGAAAGCCTGATTCAACAGTTTGACGGTCTGTTGCAGGTCAATGATATGAATGCCGTTACGCTCCGTGAAGATGTACGGCTTCATGCGGGGGTCCCACTTGTTGGTGCGGTGTCCAAAGTGGACACCGCTCTCGAGCAGGGCTTTCATGGATACAGTGGCCATGGGGAAAGAACCTCCTTGCGTTTGGCCTCCGCTGGCTTCATCCCCGCCAGCCACCGCGTCCATTCGGTCCGCGGCACGCGCTGGCAGGTCGGCAAGCGTGTGGATTTGGGCGTATGTTGCCCGCCCGGGCAGAATGTGCCTCGTCCTTTCGGACGAATAGCGGCGGGATTATAACATTGAAATTCAAAAAACATGTCAACCTGCGACAGCGAATTCCGCCGCCCGTCCGCCTCGTCCACGCCCTGGTTTTCAGCCATTTTCCGGCGACGGATGCCATGCAAAAGGTCAAATAAAGCCCGCAGTACAGCAGTCTTAATTGTGATTTTCGTCACTAAATGAGTTTCCCCCTTCGGTATACAATCTCCTCGGCGAAAAGCGCCAAACAGACCCTCTTAAGAATCCAAGTCTCACGGAGGCGATTGTGACCCTAGTCATCCTGAAGAAGAAAGACCTGAATCGATTTGTGGAACGTCTTTTGGAATCGTATCGGGTGGGCGGGCCGGTTCAAAAGAACGGCGGGTTTGCGTTTGAAACGCTCGCCCATCCCGAAGAGTTACGGCTCGATTACCCCACCACCATCCTGCCGCCAAAGAAGTTCCTGCTCCCGGTAAGAGAAACTCTCTTCGAGATCGAAGATGCCCGCCAGGGGAAAATGACGCTGCCGAAAGAAGACCCGCCCACCGTCCTGCTCGGCGTCCACGCCTGCGACCTGCACGCCATCCAATTGCTCGACCACGTCTTCTCGAACGGGCAGGCCGACTCGAACTACGCCAACCGCCGCCGCAAAACCATGATCGTCAGTCTGGAATGCCTGTCGCCCTGCGATGGGCATTCATTCTGCAAAAGCATGGGGACGCTCGCCGCCGACGAAGCCAACGACCTGCACATGGTGGACCTCGGCGAGGATTACGCGGTGGACGTGATCACGGAAGCCGGGCAGAAACTGATCCAACTCGCCGACGTGACGCCCGCCGCCTCGTCCGACATCGACCGGCTGAACGCCGCGCTCAGCGAGAAGTGGCCGCGCTTCCCCTACCGCCTCGACTTCGACGTCAGCGACCTGCCGTCTCTGATGACGATGAGCATGAAGAGTCCGCTGTGGGAGCAGCTGGGCGAACGCTGCCTGGGCTGCGCGGCCTGCACGAACGTCTGCCCGACCTGCTTCTGCTTCGACGTGAACGACGAACTCGACCTCAACCTGACCAGCGGCCAGCGCGTCCGCAAATGGGACTCCTGCCAGCTGGACGAATTCGCCACCGTCGCGGGCGGACACGACTTCCGCAAGAGCCGCGCCCTGCGCCAGCGTCACCGCTTCATGCGCAAGGGACGCTACATCCTGGAGGCGCATCACTTCCTCGGCTGCGTGGGCTGCGGCCGCTGCGCGCGCGCCTGCCTTGTGGACATCACCCCGGTCGGCGTCTTCAACGAACTGTATCACGAACGGGAACTCGGAGGCCGCGCATGATCGGGACTCTCTCTCCAAACCAAACGACCCTGTCCGCGCACATCGCCGAACAGGAGCAGCTCTTCCAGCCGGTCGCGGCGCGCATCGTGGACATTCAGCCGCAGACGGAACTGGAAAAATTGTTCACCATCGAACTCCCGGACGGACTCGCCCTCGGGCATCGCCCCGGCCAGTTTGTGGAAGTGTCCGTGCTGGGCGTGGGCGAAGCGCCCATCAGCATCAGCAGTTCGCCCAGCCGCAGCAGCGACCGCTTCGAGTTGTGCGTCCGCAAAGCAGGAGACGTGACCAGCGCCATCCACAACCTGCGCGTCGGCGACTTCGTCGGCATCCGCGGCCCGTTCGGACGCGGCTTCCCGTACGAAAAATTCCGCGGCAAGGACGTGCTCTTCGCGCCGGGCGGACTCGGTCTCGCCCCGCTGCGCTCGCTGATCAACCAGGTCATTGACGAGCGCGCCATGTTCGGACGCGTGATCATCCTCTACGGGGCGCGCAATCCGTCCGAATTGCTGTTCAAGAACGAACTCGTCGAATGGGCGAACCGTTCGGACGTGGAACTGCACATCACCGTGGACCGCGCCGACGAAAGCTGGAAGGGACACGTGGGCGTGATCACCACGCTCTTCCGCGGCATCACGATCAACCCGCGCAACACGATCAGCGCCACCTGCGGGCCGCCGGTCATGTACCGCTTCGTGCTGATGGAACTGGCCGGCAAAGGCATCTCGGAAGGCAATATCTATCTCTCGCTCGAACGGCGCATGAAATGCGGCGTGGGCAGGTGCGGACATTGCCAGATCAACAACGTGTACGCCTGCCAGTCGGGACCGGTCTTCCCCTACTCTGAGATCAAAGGATTGGAGGAGGCGCTATGAGCCAGAACAACAAACCCAGGGTCGCCTTCTTCGACTTCACCTGCTGCGAAGGCTGCCAACTCACCGTGGTCGACTCGCTTCAGACCCACCCCGAACTGCTGGACGTGATCGACATCGTCCAGTTCCGCGAGGCGATGAGCGAAAAAAGCGACGACTACCAGGTCGCGTTCATCGAGGGATCGTGCTCGCGTCCCGCCGACGAGGAGCGTCTCAAACACATCCGCGAGCGGGCCGCCATCGTGGTCGCGCTCGGGACGTGCGCCCACCTCGGCGGCGTGAACTCGCTCAAGAGCCTGCATCCGCTCGACGAAGTGCGCGAGTACGTCTACGGCGACAAAGCCGAATGGTACGACACCTACGACGTGCGCCCGATCTCGGAAGTCATCCCCGTGGACTTCGCCATCCCCGGCTGCCCGATTGACCGCGACGAGTTCGTGGCGTGCGTCAAAGCCCTGTTGCTCGGAACCAAACCGCCCATCCCCGATTACCCGCTGTGCGTGGAATGCAAACTGCGGGAAAACGTCTGCCTGTTCACGCGCGACAAAGTCTGCCTCGGACCGATCACGCGCGCGGGCTGCAAAGCCATCTGCCCCACCTACGGACAATCCTGCGAGGGCTGCCGCGGTTACATCTCCAACCCCAACGACACTTCGATGCGCGCCGTCCTGGACAAACACGGCATGAGCCCGGAGGAGATCGCCTCCATCTACACCATGTTCACCGCGCGGCAGGCCCGGCATTTACAGGAAGAGAAGGTATAGCGAGGAAGCATGAACAAACGCATTGACATCCATCACGTCACGCGCGTGGAAGGCCACGGCAACATCGTCGTCGAGGTCAAGGACGGCAAGATGACGGAGTGCCGCTTCGACGTGGTCGAGGCCCCGCGCTTCTTCGAGGCCATGCTGCGCGGACGTCCCTACCTGGAGGCCTCGCACATCACCAGCCGCATCTGCGGAATCTGCGCCACCGGTCACGCCACCACTTCGCTGCGCGCCTCCGAAGCCGCGCTGGACGTGGAACTCAGCGAGCAGACGAAACTGCTGCGCAAGCTCGTCTTCCACGGCGAGATTCTCGACAGTCACATTCTGCACGCCTACATGCTGGTCGCGCCGGACTTCCTCGGCGTGGGCAGCGTCATCCCGCTTGCTGCGACCCACCGCGACGTGGTGCTGCGCGCGCTGCGGATGAAGAAACTCTCCGGGGACTTGTGCGCCGCCATTTCGGGACGCCACACGCATCCCATCGCCATGACGGTGGGCGGCTTCACCCACTTCCCCACCGCGGCTGAATTGACCGCCCTGCGCCAGCGCCTGATCGACTCGCGCGCCGACGTGGACGCCACGGTCGAACTCTTCGCCTCTCTCTCCTGGCCCAAGTTCGAGCGCGACACCGAATACATCTCCCTCTACAAGCCGGACGAATACGCCTTCATTGACGGTGAGATCAAAAGCAGCGACGGAGCCACGATCCCCGCCGAGCGCTACGCCGAAGTCACGAACGAATATCTCGTCCAGCATTCGAGCGCCAAGCTCACCCGTCACAAACGCGGGTCGTACATGGTCGGCGCGCTGGCGCGCTTCAACAACAACTACGAGCAACTCCATCCGCGCGCCAAAGCCGCCGCGCAAAAACTGGGCATGCAGCCCAAGATCACCAATCCCTATTACAACACGGCCGCGCAGGTGGTGGAGATCGTCCACTGCACCGAGGACGCGATCCGTCTCATTGACGAGTTGCTGTCCCGCGGGATCAAGCCCGAAGAGCCCGCGCCCGCCCGCCCGAAGAAGGACGCCCGCGGCGTCGGCGTCTGCGAGGTGCCGCGCGGACTGCTAATCCACTGCTACGAGATCCAGGAAGACGGCAGCCTGTCCGGCGCGGACTGCATCATCCCCACAAACCAGAATGTCGCCAACATCGAAGCCGACATGCGCAGCCTCGTGCCGCAGATTCTGGACAAGCCGGTGGAGGCGATGCAGCTCGACCTCGAAATGCTGGTGCGCGCCTACGACCCGTGCATCTCCTGCTCGGTCCACGTCTTGAAACTCGACTGACCATGACGCTCCCGGCCCCGGCGCGCGACGTCCTGATCCTCGGAATCGGCAACCCCCTGATGGGCGACGACGGGGTCGGGATTCGCGCGGCCGAGGCGCTGGCCCGCTCCGAACTGCCGGAGGGCGTGACGGTGCAGGAGGCCGGGCTGCCCGGCTGGGGACTCCCCTCGTGGCTGGAGGGCCGCCCGCGCGTCATCCTGGTGGACGCCGTGCAGATGGACGCCGCGCCGGGCGCGTGGAAACGCTTCCGCTTCAGCGACCTGCGCCTGGCGCTGGAGGACAGTTCCCTCTCCCTGCACGCGCCGGGACTGGCCTGCGGCCTCGCGCTGACCGAGGCCTTGAACCTGCTGCCGGAAGACCTCACCCTCTACGGAGTTCAGCCCGGACAAGTCTCGGCTGGGGAGGGCTTGAGCGCGAAAGTGTCCGCCAGCCTGCCGGAACTGGTGCAAACCATTTTGAACGATCTATGATACAAAGGAACGGAATGAACAAAAAACGCATCCTTCTCGTGGACGACGACGCCGACCAGCGCCTGAGCGTGCGCCTGCCGCTCGAAGCCGCCGGTTATGAAGTAGTGGAAGCCGCCAACTTCGACCAGGGACTGGAGGCCGTCAAACAGCAAAAGCCGGACCTGATCGTGCTGGACGTGATGATGGACACGACCACGGCCGGGTTCCAGTTCGCGTTGACCCTGCACAGCGCCGACGCCGCCTCGGAATACGCGGCTTTCAAGAACCTGCCCATCATCATGCTATCCGCAATCCACAGCACCACCCCCCTGCGCTTCTCGCCGGACGAGGATTACCTGCCCGTGCAGACCTTCCTCGAAAAGCCGGTCGACCCGCAGACGTTACTCGCGACCATAAAACATCACCTGGAAGGATAAGGCTGGAAGGCGTGAGAGCGAATCCGACTTCCGCGGACGTCGTCAAGGGATCTCCTCCTCCCTGGAGACGCAGTTCGCTCGTCGAAGCCGAATTGCCGGATAACGTCGGCTTGCTGATCAGCCTGCGCTGGTGGGCCGCGCTGGGCGTGATCGTTGTCGCGCTGCTGCTCAAGCCGCTTCTGCGCATCGAAGCCCCGACCGGCCGCCTGGTGATCGTCGGGGCCTCGCTCTTTCTATACAATCTGGTCTTCTGGCTCGTCCGCCGCTCAGTCCTGGTCCACGCCGCGCGCGCGGCTGCCTACCAGCGGTTCGCCATCGGACAAATGGCGCTCGACTGGATCGCGACCATCCTGCTCATCCATTATTCGGGGGGGATCGAAAGCCCGGCGATCCTGTTCTTCTTCTTCCACCTGGTGATCGCCTGCATCCTGTTCCAGCCGCGCGTCGCGGCCGGCTTTTGCGCGTTCGCGCTGATCCTGGTTTATGGCCTGGCCGGATTGGAGTATCTGTCCATCCTGCCGCATTACACGCTGTCGGGTTTTATGGATGCGCCGCTATACCGGAACGGTCTCTACGTGGTCGGCAGGCTGCTCTTCTTCGGCTTCACCGCCGTTTTCATCACCTATCTGGTCACGAACGTTGCCAGGCATCTCAACAAACGCGTCGAACAGGTGATGGACCTGAGCGAAAGCCTGCAGCAGGCCACCAATCAATTACAGGCTTTGAACCGCAGCGCGCGCGCGGTCACCGCCTCGCTTCAACTCAACAAAGTGCTAAACCTGCTGGCGCAAAACACCGCCGAAGTGATGAACGTCCGCGCCTGCTCGATCCGCCTCCTCGACCCGACCGGGAAGAAACTCGAAACGCTGGTGGTCTACGGCCTGAGCCAGGCCTACATTAACAAGGGTCCGATCCTGCTCGAGAATAGCCCACACGACCGGCGGGCGATGGAAGGCGTCGTCGTCAACATCCCCGACGTCAGCCAGAGTTCGCTGCTGCAATATCCCGAATGGGCGCAGCAGGAGGGCTACTACTCGATGCTGTCCGCGCCGATCTCCGGCAAGGACCAGCCGTTTGGCGTCCTGCGGGCATATTCCGAGGAGAAGAATCACTTCACGGAAAACGACGAGCGCTTCCTGGCGGCCATCGCCGCGCAAGGCGGGATCGCCATCGAGAACGCCATGGCCTATCAGGCTGTGGAGGAATTGGAGGAGACCAAAAGCGCCTTCGTGCGGACGTTTACGCACGAACTGCGTTCCCCCGTCGGCGTGATCCACAGCCTGCTGCGCAACCTCACCGACGGGTATGCCGGCGAGTTGACCGCCCTCCAACGCGACCTGATCGAGCGCGCCCTACGCCGCACCAAGTTCCTGCAGGAATTGATTGACGACCTGCTCGACCTTTCGGTGGGAAAACTACAAAAGCGTTCCGCCGAATCCCTCCAGGTCGTGACGGTCAAAGAGATCCTGCAGCGGGTGGCACATCGGTTCGAAATCCCCGCCCGGGAAAAAAGCCTGGAACTCCGCTTCGAGGACCGGGACGAGGCGGGTTCGCGCGTCCTCGCGACGCCAGAGGGATTGGATCTCATCTTCAACAACCTGATCTCGAACGCGGTCAAATATACGCCGACGGGAGGCAGCGTCAGTGTGCGCCTCTCGAACCGCGACAACCAGGTCTGCGTGGAAGTGGAAGACACGGGCATCGGCATCCCCGAAGAAGCCCTGCCGCATCTCTTCACCGAGTTCTACCGCGCTCCCAACGCCAAAGAACTACAGGACAAAGGCACCGGGCTGGGACTGGCAATCGTCCGGGACACAGTCACCCGCTTCGGGGGCAGCGTGACCGTCCAAAGTCAGGCTGGACGCGGCACGCGCTTCGAGGTGGTCCTGCCGACGACAAAACAAAAAACATCCGAGGCCGCTTGACCTCGGATGTTTGATCCATCAGACTTTATCTGAAATGAGCAAATTACGCTCCGCGGATAACGCCGGCTTTTGAAATCAGGCCGGCGTTTTTCGCCGCGAATGGCGCAGGCGGGAACATTGCCCGATGGAGTATCGAGCGGTCTAGTCCGCCGCGTCAGGCGAGGATTTGGAGCGGCTTTTTTGCGGAGGCTGTTCGGGTTTGTGGTCCTTCTTCGCGCCCGCCTCG
This sequence comes from Anaerolineales bacterium UBA7227, assembly GCA_002473085.1. Classification (GTDB taxonomy): domain Bacteria; phylum Chloroflexota; class Anaerolineae; order Anaerolineales; family Villigracilaceae; genus Denitrolinea; species Denitrolinea symbiosum. The sequence continues at coordinate 7,802 of DKTP01000157.1, read as the reverse complement.
GCAGGAGGCTCCCCGGACGCAATGTTTCGTTCCTTCATCTTGCCCAGATATTCGGGCAGTTCAAAGCCAGCCATTTCAGAGATGTCCTGCAATGGAGGCAGGCTCTTGAACAGGTTGGCGATAAAGTTGGAGGTGGCCGAGCCGCCGCCGCTGCCGCCGCCCGAATCCCAGACGGTGATCTTGTCAATCTTCAGGTTGCTGATCGCTTCCACCTGGCGGGAGACCAGTTCTTCCAATTTCTCGATCATCAACAGAGTGGCGGCCGCCTGCGAATCCCCGTCCACGCTTTCGACCAGACGGCGGTAGCCTTCCGCTTTGGCCTCCAGCAGCTTCTTCATGCCCTCCGCTTCGGCCTGATACTTCGCCAGTATCCCGTCGGCAACGCCTTTGGCCTCCCTGCGGACGCGCTCGGCCTCCGCCTCGGCGGCGATCTCGACCTTGCTCTTCTCGATCTCCTGGCGGACGACCTCTTGCGCCCGCAGGCGTTCCTGCTCGGCTTTATACAGCGCCTGCTGGATGGCGACTTGCGCCTCGAACTTGGCCACTTCGGCCTGCTTCAAGGCGGCGGCGCGTTTCACTTCCAGTTCCGCTTCGAAAGCGGCGATATTGGCTTTGGCAGCGTTTTCGCCCTGAACGGCGTTGGCTTCCTGTTCCTGGACAAAGATACGCTGATCGGCTTCGGCCTGTTTCCTGCCCTTCTTGGATTCGGCATCAGCGTTCGCCCGCTGAATTTCCAAATCGGCATTGTATTTGGCGATATTGGCGTTGGCGGTGTTTTCGCCTTTGACGGCGTCGGCTTCCTGCTCCTGCACGCGCTTACGCTGGTTGGCGTCAGCCGTCTTGCGCCCGATTTCGGCTTCCGCCATCGCCTGCGCCACCTGGATCTCCTGTTCGCGTACGGCCTGGGCCTCGCCGATCGCGCCCAGTTTGGTCTGCTCGGCCACGTCCACTTTCGCCTGGTTGATCGCCTCGGCGGCAGCCTTCTTGCCGATACTGGCGATGTAGTCCGAGGCGTCGGTGATGTCGGTGATGTTGACGTTGATTAGCTGCAAACCGATCTTGTTCAGTTCCGGCTCCACGTTGTGGCGGATGGCGTCCAGAAAACTCTCACGATCCTGGTTGATTTGCTCGATGGTCAGCGAAGCGACCGTCAGGCGCAATTGACCGAAGATGATTTCCTGCGCCATTTCCTCCACCGCCTGAGGCGCCAGGTGCAGGATGCGCTCGGCCGCGTTGCTCATAATCTCCGGCGTGGTGCTGACGCCAACGGTGAAGGTGCTAGGCACATTGATGCGGATGTTTTGCAGCGAGAGGGCTTTTTCCAGCGGAATGTTGATGGTGATAGGCGTCAGGCTTATATAGGTGTAATCCTGGATCAGGGGCCAGACAAATGCCCCGCCGCCATGCAGAGTCCGGCTGGAACGTCCTTTTTCCACCCGTCCAAAGATGACCAGGATCTTGTCGGAAGGACAGCGCTTGTAGCGGCTCGCCATGAAGACGAGCGTGAAGAAAACGATGACCACAAACGCAATGACAGCCAATATTCCAAAACCAGCAGCGTCCATAGTTGCATTCTCCTTGTAGGTTTTATCCGATTTGCTCAACGACAAGGGTATTGTCGGCGGTTATATCCGTTACGCGGACGCCCGCGCCGGTAGAGATCTTATTCTTGTCCCGCGAAACAGCATTGAAGATGCGCAACGAGCCTTGCACAGTCACCTGCACCTGCCCGGACCCGTTGGCAGGGATGGTCAGGTACACCGACCCGGTCTGCCCGATGGCGTTCCTGATGTCGAGCGTGCCTTCGGATTGCAGTCGTTTCATCTGCAAGAGCAGCAATCCCAATAACCAGACAGCCAGCAGCCCGGCGGCGGTCGCGCCGATGAAGGTCAACAGGACGTGCCATCTCAGCCTGACCAACGCCAGTCCGACCAGGCCAAAAAGGGTGAAGAAGGCGGTTAATCCCTGCAACGAGGCCAGCTTGAAACTGAAGTTGGCGTCATCGGCGTGATGATGACCGGCGGCATCGTTGCCGATATCGGAATGAAGGTCCGTATGGCCGCCGATATCCGAATGGAACTCCACATCCGAGGAAGCGTCGCCCAGATCGCCGTCGAGGCCGCCGCCTACAAAAGTCATGATGACGCGGATGATGAAAAGCGTCCCGCCGCCGATCGCGCAAGCCCAGTAGAGCATTTCAATCCAGGTCAGATTAGCCATAAAGCGGTCCTCTCAAAGGGATATACGCAGGTTGTTTGCAAGTTGTTTCGCTGTCGGGTATTTCCCCATGATTATAGTATAGATTGACGCCCGCAAAGACCTTCGGTAAAAGCGGGTTGAAAAGCGCGCAAGTGACTTGTGCAAGAGACGTTCTCTATGTCGGACTGACTTACGTAAATGGTCAAATAAAAAACTTCCGAAGCCGCCTGACTTCGGAAGTTTGCTTTCTACACCAGCATCATCACCGGGTTTTCCAGGAATTCCGCCAGTTTCTGCATGAACTGCGCCGCTTCCGCCCCGTCGCTGACGCGGTGATCCACCGAGATGGTGGCTTTCATGCGCCAGCCGATTTTGACCTGTCCGTCCTCCGCCACGGGAACCTCGCGCGCCGAGGAGATTGCCAAAATTGCCGCTTCGGGCGGATTGATGATGGCGATGAAATCCTCCACGTCGTACATGCCCAGGTTGGAGGTCGAGAAGGTCGAGCCGTCCACGTCATCGGGCTTGACCTTGCCCTCGCGGGCGCGCGCCGCCATGGCTTTGATCTCGGCGGAGATCTGCCGCAGCATCTTCTGGTCAGCGTCTTTGACGACGACGGTCATCAGCCCGCCGGGGACGGTCACCGCCACGCCGACGTTGACGTGACCGAACTGGACGACCTCGTTGCCCTTGATGGTGGCGTTGAGGTTGGGGAACTGCCGCAGCGTGAGCGCCGCCGCCTTGACGATGAAATCGTTAACCGAGATCTTTTCGTTATCGGGCAGATAGGCGTTGAACTGCTTGCGCATCTCGAGCAGCATGTCCATCTTGTATTCGTGCGTGACGTAAAAGTGCGGGATGGCCTGCTTCGACTCGACCAGCCTGCGCCCGATCGCCTGACGGAGTTTGGTCGTCGGGACGACTTTATCCTCGGCGGCAACCGCCACCTGATAACTGGGCTGCGGGAACGGAACGCCGGTCACCGCCGACTGATCACTGATCACTGATGACTGAACACTGACCAGCGCGGCTTCCACGTCCCGTTTCACCACGCGCCCGCCGGGGCCGGTCCCCTGAATGGAGGCGAGGTCGAGGTTGTTGTCGTGCGCGATCTTCTTCGCCAGCGGGCTGGCCTTCACGCCTCCCGCCTCGGGGGAGGAAACGGCCTGAGCGCCAGAACCCCGCGCGGGCGGAGTCGGAGCCGTCCCCGCAGGGGGAAGCGCCGCGTCCGCCTTCTGCATCCCGCCTTCCGCCATCTGGTCACTGCTCACTGATGACTGAACAATGACCTCCTCCCCCGCCTGCCCGACCACCGCGATCGGCGCGTTGACCGGGACCACGTCGCCCTGGCTGACGATGAGTTGCAGCACCACGCCGCTGGCGGGCGACTCGACCTCGACCGTGGCCTTGTCGGTCTCGATCTCGGCCAGCACGTCGCCCTTGTTGATGGTCTCGCCGACCTGCTTCACCCAGCGGATGAGCGTGCCTTCCGCCATGTCGAAGCCGAGTTTGGGCATGTTGATGGTTTCGGCCATTACTTCAACACCTCCTTTGCCGCGGCGACGATGTCTGGAACCTGCGGGAGAGCGGCTTGTTCGAGCGTGCGGTTGTAGGGAAGCGGGACTTCCTTTTGCGCCACGCGGACGATGGGCGCGTCCACGTAATCGAAGGCTTCCTCGTAGATACGGCTGACGACCTCGCTGCCGACGCCGTAGGACTTCCAGCCTTCTTCGACCACGACGGCGCGGTTGGTCTTCTTGAACGATTCCAGCACGGGCTCCATGTCCAGCGGACGAAGCGTGCGCAGGTCAACGATCTCGGCTTCGATGCCTTCTTTGGCGAGTTCGTCTGCGGCTTTCATCGAGAGTTCGAGTCCCTTGCAGTAGGTGACGATGGTCAGGTCGCGGCCCTCGCGCTGGACTTTGGATTTGCCGATCGGGACGAGGTGATCGCCCTCGGGGACTTCGCCGCGCACCTGGTACATGGTGGCGTGTTCGATGAAGAAGATCGGGTCATTCGAACGGATGGCGGATTTCAGCAATCCTTTGGCGTCCGCCGGCGTCCCCGGGCTGACGACCTTGAGACCGGGGAAGTGCGCGAAGACCGCGTCGGGAGTCTGGGAGTGGGTCGCGCCGAGCTGGCGTCCGCCGCCGCCCACGGTTCGGATGACCATCGGCAGGGTGAACTGTCCGCCGAACATGTAGTGCAGTTTCGCGGCCTGGTTGACGATGTAGTCCATCGCCACGAAGGCGAAGTTGATCGTCATGATCTCCGCCACCGGGCGCAGGCCGACCATCGCCGCGCCGATCGCGCCGCCGACGATGGCGTTTTCCGCGATGGGCGTGTCCTTCACGCGGTCGGGACCGTATTTATCGTAAAAGCCTTTGGTGACCGCGTACGAGCCGCCCCACACGCCCACTTCCTCGCCCATGATAAAGACGTTGGGATCGCGGTCCATTTCTTCCATCAGCGCCTGCGAGATTGCCTCGCGCATTGTGATTTTAGCCATGTTATCCTCTGTAAGAGAGCAGAGAGCGGATGATTAGAGAGCAGTCCTTTGCCAGACACTGTTCTCTGTTCCCTGTTCTCTTCTCTCTGCTCTCTATTCTCTAGTCCGCATAAACGTTCGTAAACAATTCCGACAGCGCCGGCTCGGGAGAGGTCTCGGCAAATTCCACCACCTTGACGACTTCCTCTTCCACGCGCGCTTCGATCTCGTCCAGCGCCTTTTTGGAGGCGACCTTCTTCTCGATCAGGTACTTGTTGAAGATGCCGATGGGATCGCTCTCGTGCCACTTCTTGACCTCGTCCGCCTTGCGATAGCGTTCGGGATCGCCCATCGAGTGGCCGCGGAAACGGTACGTGTCCACTTCGAGCAGGTACGGCTGGCCTTCCGTGCGGACGTAGTCAATCGCCGCCTTCGCCGCCTCGTAGACCTTCATCACGTCCATGCCGTCCACTTCGCCGCTCTTCATCCCGTATCCGTCCGCCTTCTGGCGGATGTCCGACACAGCCGAGGCGCGGTCCACGGCGGTTCCCATGCCGTACTGGTTGTTCTCGCAGACCCACAGCACGCGCAGTCCCCAGGTCTTGGCGAGGTTCAGCGCCTCGTGGAAGAAACCGATATTCGTCGCGCCGTCGCCGAACATGCAGATGGTGACGTTGTCGTTCTTCATGTACTGGTCGCCGATGGCGAATCCCGCCGCGATGGGCAGATGTCCGCCGACGATGGCGTGACCGCCCCACATATTCTTCGAGACGTCGGCCATGTGCATCGAGCCGCCCTTGCCCTTCGACATCCCCGTCGCTTTGCCGAGCAGTTCCGCCATCACCTCGCTGGCGGGGATTCCGCAGTTGATCGCCACGCCGTGGTCGCGGTAGGCGGTGATGACGCGGTCGCGCGGCTCGCGCGCCGCAATCAAACCGGTCGAGACGGCTTCCTGTCCGATGTACAGGTGCAAAAAGCCGCCGATCTTACCGGCCTGGTACAGTTCCGCGGCGCGTTCTTCCACGCGGCGGATCAGCGTCATCTGGTGATACATATCGAGCAGTTGTTCCTTCTTCATCTATCTCTCCACACGTGTTGTAGTAAAACAAGTCCATTGTACTTCTTCAAATTAACCGAACATCTTCAACGCGAATGAAGCGACTGTTTTTGGAACCCATGCGCGTCATTCGCATCGAGGTTTTTTGCCCGGTTCAGTTGTTAACTTGCCGCAGGCTTGTTCTACTCAGGAATTCAGGCAAAATAACACCGGGGAAACCCCGGCGTTGTGGCCTTCGCTTACATTCGATGGGATTATAGCCCAATTTCATACCGTTTTGGTGGGATTTCAGGAAAGTTGAGAATTTTCGAGAGCGATTTTCCAATCAATTTTTGACTTGCAATACTGAAACTCATCGCTATAATCAGTGTTGTAAGAAACGGGTGTGGGAACCCAATCACCCAAAGGAGAATACAAATGAAACTCACCCCCCCAAAGCAATTCACTTTCTGGATCAGCATTGTGTTGGCGCTGGTTGGTTTGCTAGGCCAAATTGGCGTCATCGGCGCCGTTGCAGGCTTTGCGTTCTGGCTTGCTTTTATCGGCTTTGTCCTTCTCGTCGCGGGCCTGCTTGTAAAGGGCCTCTAAGATTTTTCCTCCCACACCCCAAAAGAGACCCCCGTTCGCGGGGGTCTTCTCTTTAGAGTAAAATAACCGCATGGACTGGTTCACCAGGAAAAAAGACGATCCCCAAAAGTGGATCGCGCAACTGAACGACCCCTCCAAACGCGCGCAGGCCGCGCAGGAACTGCTCCGCTTCGGACCCGCCGCGGTGGACGACCTCGTCGAAGCGCTCGCCGGCCGGGACGCGGGACTCTCGGAGTCGGCGCGGATCCTGCTCCTCAGGATGGGACCGGCCGCCGTCCCGCGCCTCTCCCAACTCCTCGGCTCGACGCATCCCGCCACCCGAAATGGATCGCCGATCTCCTCGGCGACATCCGTCACCCGGGCGCCGTCCCCGCGCTGACGGAGGCCGCGCGCGGCGAGTACTTCACCGTCCGCGCGCGGGCCGCGTCCGCGCTGGCGAAGATCGGCGACGCGTCCGCCGTCCCGACGTTGGCCGCGCTGTTGGCCGATCCCGAACCGACGGTCCGCATCGCCGCGGCGCTGGCGGTCGGCGTCTTCCGCGCCCCGGCCTCCATCGTTCCCCTCTCCGACCTCCTGCTCGAAGACCGCGAGATCGAAGTCCGCCAGGCCGCCGCGCAAGCCCTCGCCGAGACGCGGCTGCCCGAGGCCGTCCCCTACTTCATCGAGAGCATGGCCGATTCGTTCTGGTGGTACGAGCGCGAGAACGCCGCCCAACCCATGCTCGACGCGCTGACGAAGTTCGGCGCGGACGCGGTCATGCCGCTGACGGACGCGCTGCGGCACAACGAAGCCACTGTCCGACGCAGCGCGGCCATCGTGCTGGGACGCATCGGGGACGCCCGCGCGGTGGAGGCCCTGGGCATGACGCTGTATGACCTGCACGACGAGGTGGGGCGCGCCGCGGCCGAGTCGCTGGCCGGGTTTGGCGCGGCCGCCTTCGAGGTCCTGGCCGAGGCGACGAGGCATCCCGAGACGGGCGTCCGCCTGCGAGCCGTCCCCGCGTTGACTCGAATCCGCGACCCGCGCGTCCTGCCCCTGCTCGCGGCGATGCTGCGCGACCAGGACCGCTTCGTGCAGAAGCAGGTCGTCCAATCGCTCGGCGAACTGCGCGACCCGCGCGCCGCCGCCGCGCTGGAGCCGCTCGCGGACGACCGCTCGGACCGCGAACTCTCGATGCTGGCGCGCGAGGCGCTGAAAAAATTGACCAGCGCCAGCGCTTCGTAAAGCCGCGCCCCGCCGGGCAAACCCGTCCACGAATGCGGCACGAATTCGCGAATAGGCGCTTTCGTCGTCGCGAAATATTCGCGGACGCTCGCCGCCATTCCCTCGCCGGGCAAACCCGTCCACGAATGCGGCACGAATTCGCGAATTCCTGGACGCTCGCCGCGCGTAATTGTGCGATAATATTCGCAACAGCGAGGTCGTGATGAAAGTTGCCCTGTCTCTGTGCGTTGTAATCCTGCTGGCGGG
>DKTP01000047.1 GCA_002473085.1 Anaerolineales bacterium UBA7227 | reverse complement strand
CGTCGTCTTGCCGCAGCCCGACGGTCCGAACAGCGCCGTCACGCCGCGCATCGGCGCATCGAACGCCACATCGAACGCAAACCGCCCGAGCGTTCCGCGGAAGCGTGCCTCGATGGCCGTCATCCGAGCCGTCTCCGCATGCGCCGGTCGATCACCGTCATGGCGAGAATGACGAGGAACGAGAACACCAGCATCCCGGCGGCGAGCACATGCGCCTCGCGCCACTGCAGCGTCTCGACATAGTCGTAGATCGCGATCGACAGGACCTTCGTCTCGCCGGGGATATTGCCGCCGATCATCAGCACCACGCCGAACTCGCCCAGCGTGTGGGCGAAGCCCATCACCGCGCCGGTCAGGTAGCCGGGCCGCGCCAGCGGCAGCGCCACGTTCCAGAACGCGTCCAGCGGGCCGGCGCGCAGCGTCGCCGCCGCTTCCAGCGGGCGCTGGCCCAGGGTTTCGAAGGCGTTGATGAGCGGCTGCACCACGAACGGCAGGGAATAGATGATGGAGCCGATCAGCAGGCCCCAGAAGCTGAACGACAGCAGGCCCCAACCCAATCCCTGCGTGAGCATGCCGAGCGGGCCATTCGGCCCCATGGCCACCAGCAGGTAGAAGCCCAGCACCGAGGGTGGCAGCACCAGCGGCAGCGCCACGACCGTGCCGACAACCTCCTTCCACCAGCTTTTCGAACGCGCCAGCCACCAGGCGAATCCCGTCGCTTTGTGCTTCGGCCAATCGTAGAGCGGATTGCCCCAAAGTTGGCCTGTCGGCGAGAAGATGTCGGGCGGGACGCCAGCCACCACTGTGGGGCGGCAGTCCTCGTCGAAGAAGAACAAGTCGGGGTTGGCCCACGCGTCGGCGGAGTCGTAGGCGACGAAGATGGGGATGTCGCCGACGATCTTGATGCCGCGCGAGTTGGCCTGGGCGCGGAGGGCGTTCCATTGTTGGAAGAAGAGGAATTGGTAAAACTTGAAACGCTGGATGGAATCGGACAGGTCGGCGCGGGCCTGCGCGAGCGCGGACGCTTCGCGTTTCCGCAGGGACGCGGGCCAGCCATCCCAGGCGCCGCCGCCGTTCGACTCTTTCAGCGCCATGAAGAGCGCGAAGTCGTCGAGCCAGTGAGACTCGTCGGCGCAGAAACGCTCGAAGGAACCGCGATCCCGCGCGGGGTCGGAGGAGAAGCGGAGATAGGCGCGCTCGAGCAGGTTCAACTTCCAGGGGATGATCCGTCCGAAGTCCACTTTGCGAGTCGGGAAGTTCGGCTTCTCGACGAGGTCGTTGGGATGCAGGTAATCGTCCCGCAGGAGGAAATCGGGGCTGACGAGGTAGGGGTTGCCCGCGAAGGCGGAGAAGCACTGGTAGGGCGAGTCGCCGTAGCCGGTGGGGCCGAGGGGAAGCGTCTGCCAGAGACGGACGCCGCTTTCGGCGAGGAAGTCCACGAAGCGGAAGGCCTCGGGACCGAGGTCGCCGATGCCGTAGGGACCGGGCAGGCTGGTGGGATGGAGGAGGATGCCGCTGGAACGTTGGAAGGTCATAGAATTACCATTTTTTGCCGCGAATTTCGCTAATTACGCGAATTGTTCTTTGATGATTTGCCGGAGCTCTTCGTTATGAACGCAATTGACCCGATCGCACAACGCGGCGAAACTGCAAAGATGTCTCGCCAAAGTTGATCAGGATGGCTAACTGCAAACCTGGAACCAAGAACACTATGGACTTCTATCGCCGCGCCGATGATCGCGTACGACAATTGCTTAAAAAGGATTTCCGCCATCCTGCCTCCAAAAATTAGTGAAATTCGCGTAATTCGCGGCGAGGGTTTTCTTACTTCTGTTTATCCAACAACGTCTGGTACAACTCAAAGTATTCCCGCGCAGGTTCGGCCCACGAGAAGTCTTTCCGCATGGCCGATTGCTGGAGGGCGCGCCAGCGTTCGCGGTCGGAGTAGACTGCCAGCGCTTTGACGAGCGCGGCGCGGAGCGAGCGCGGCGTGGCGGACTTGAAGCGGAAGCCTGTCGCGTCGGTGACGGTGTCTTCCAGTCCGCCGACCGCGTGGACGACGGGGATGCAGCCGTAGCGCATGGCGATCATCTGGGCGAGGCCGCAGGGTTCATAGCGCGAGGGCATGAGGAGCATGTCGGCCGCGGCGTAGATCTGGCGCGCCAGCGCGCCGTCGAAGCGGAGTTCGACGCGCACGCGGCCTGGAAATTCGGCCCGCAATTTTTGAGCCGCGTCTTCGAGCGCGGGATCGCCCGTGCCGAGCAGGACAAATTGCCAGGGGACGTCGGTCAATTTCTTCATCACCCCCAGCGCCAGGTCCACGCCTTTTTGACGTTCCATGCGCCCGACCATGGCGATCATCGGCGTGACGGCGTCCACGGGCAGGCCGAGTTTTTCCTGCAAGGCGGTTTTGTTCTTCTCGCGGATGGCGGGATTTTCGGAAGTGAACTGGAACGGCACGGCGGGATCCGTCGCGGGGTTGAAGGAATCCGTGTCGAGGCCGTTGAGGATGCCGCGCAAAATTTCGCGGCGGCGGTGGATGAAATCCTCCAGTCCGCAGCCGAATTCGGGCGTGAGGATCTCGCGGGCGTAGGAAGGCGAGACAGCCGCCACCGCGTCGGAGGAGAAGAGTCCCAGCGGGAGCGGGAGGGCGCGCGCCCAGTCGGGCAGGTCGGTCTGCGCGATGGGCAGGTTGTACGAGGCGAGGATGTCGGTCACGTCCGCACCCATGTAGGGCAGGTTGTGAAGCGTCAGCACGGAAGCGGTCCCCTTCATCCCGCCCGCCCAGCGTCGCAACAGCAGGGCGTAAACCGCCAGCGCGGTGTGCCAGTCGTGGGCGTGGAGTATGTCCACATGCCAATTCAAAATGCGCGGCAACTCCAGCGCGGCCAGCGAAAAGAAGGAGTACTTCTCCGCGTCCACCGCGGGGTTGGACGAATACACCGAGCCGACGGACGAGATCGGGTCGCCGCCGATCAGGTAGACGGGCATCCCGTCCAGCGCGGTCTCCGAGACCTGCACGCTCAACTCCTTCCCGTCCCGTTCGAGCGGGAAAATGGCAAGCGGACGCGCGTCGGCTTTGATCACGCCGTGGTGCGGCAGGACCAGCCTCACGTCCAGGACGGAATCGCCGCGCGTCTCGGCGGGCAAATTCCGCAGGGCGCGCGGCAGGGCGTTGGCCACGTCGCCCAGTCCGCCCACCTTCACAAACGGGTCGGCTTCGGCGGCGAGGAAAAGCACATGGATGGTTTTCGGCATGGCGCAATTGTAACGTGAAACGGATTTAACGGGCGCTCATTTTCGCATGGCATAATTTGTGACGAAAGGAACGTACATGAAACGCATCGGATGGACTGCCCTGGCGCTTCTCTTTACGCTGACATCCTGCGGCCTGGCGCGCGACCCGCGTGCGACGCCGCGGCCCGCGAAGCGCTCCACCCCCA
>DKTP01000046.1 GCA_002473085.1 Anaerolineales bacterium UBA7227 | reverse complement strand
TGATCTGGAAGAACGGCGGCCCGATCTTCTTCGGCGAACTCCCCACGAGGCTGACGATCTCGCGGCGGGCGGGCGCTTCCGAGTCGAGGAAAGACAGTCCGCTCATCCAGGCGGGCTTGGGGATGCCGAGATAATCGAGCAGGGTGACCGGCACGTCTATGACCTGCAGGTTGTTTTGACGGACGCCCGCGTGCTCCTGCTTCGGAAAGCGGATGAGAATCGGCACGCGTCCCGTGACGGTGTACATAAAACCGTGATCGGTGTACACGACCAGGATCGTGTTCTCCAGCTGGCCGGTCTCTTCGAGGCGGCGATAGATCCGCTCCACGTTCGCGTCGAAGCTGAGGATCGCGTCCCGATACTCGTCCCGGTCCCATTCCTTCTCATCTTCTTCCGTCTCGTCTGGGGAAAAGGTGTCCAGCTCGGACGAGAAATACGGCCCGTGCGTGTCCATGAAATGGGCAAAGATGAAAAGCGGACGGTCGCGGCGTTCCAGCAGTTCGCCGATCTGCTCGACGCGCTGCGCGTCCGTCATCCGCGAGCGGGGATCGTTGACCTCCAGGATGGGGTTGCGCATGTCCCATATAAAGAAGATGTGGAGCAGGCGGTCCTCGGCGCGTCCCAGCACGGACGAGACGAACTGGGCGGAGGGAGCGCTGCCCAAAATCCTGCGGACGAGGCCAGCCCCGGCCCGGTCCACCGCCCGGTTGTTGACGACCTCGAAGCCGTCCAGCAGGTTGAGCGCCCCCGCGTCCACATAGTCGGGCGTACCGATCTCCACGGTCTGATAGCCGCGCGAGCGGAGAATGCCGGGCAGGTGCTCGAACGAATCCGTCCCCATGAGCGAATCGGGATAGCGGAAAACCTTCACGTCCATCGGATATTTGCCCGTGAGCATCGAGGCGGTGGAAGCCGTGGTGCTGGATACGTTGACGAAGGCGTTCTTCGCGACGAGGGATTCCTCCGCCAGTTTTTCGAGGAACGGCGTCGTCTCTTTGAGCGAGCCGTACACGGAGAGATAGGACGCGCTCAACCCGTCCCCGCCGAGGATGATGACGTTCGGATATGTCTTCGCCGAGGCGGGACTCTCGCCCGAGGCAGAGACCGTCCCCGCGGCGGGGGAGGCCGCGCTGAGGAGCGCGATCAGGGAAACCGCGAGCAGGCCGAAGGTCAGGAGAGAGGCGGGCTTGCGCCGTTTGTAGGCGCGGGCGTGAATCCGAGCCGTCATCCAGACGAGGAAGGCCAGAAAGCCGACCAGGTAGGGAATCCGCCAATAGCCGACGGCGGTGACGATCCCGAATTTGAAGACGGTGTACGTGAAGTTGTCGAAGAGGATCAGCGCGTTGACGGAGGCGACGAAGGCGGGGGCGAGGCAGGCGAGGTAGACCAGGCGCCGCCGGGCCGCGTCTCTGGCGGGCAGCGCGGGGACGAGGAGCAGGAAAAGGGCGAACAGGGCGGCGAGGGCAAACGCTCCGCCCGCGGCGAACAGGACGCGGATTTTCTCGAACGGGGCGAGCAGGGAAAGCGCCGAGGGCTTGGTGATGAAGAAGACCCATTCCATCGCGGCGTAGAAGAACGCGCTCAGGATTGTCGAGACGATCAGCGCGTTGAGGTTGAGGCGCGGCGGTTTGACGGCGGACATAAATTGCTTCTAACCTGTCTCGATGTTCCTCCACGCCTGCTGGATGTGCAGGCGGTCGTGTTCGGCGCTGAAACCGACCAGCTCCTGCAGCGTGGTCGGCCCGAAGATGGAGTGCCGCGCTTTTCGGGACCATTGAGCGGGCGCGAGGCCCGCGAGCAGTTCCAGCGTTTCGAGGCGCGCGGACGTGAACTCGCGCAGCGCGGACATCCCGTCCTGCCCCTGGTAGCCGCGCGTTTTTGCCCACTCGTCGGGCGTCTGCGCGGGGATGGGCGGGTCCGCCTCGGCCAAAATTTTGCGGATGCGCGGCAGGGTCACTTCGCGCTCCACGTCGCGCAGGTGACAGAGGATCTCGGTCGTGGACCAGTCTTCCGCGGCGGGACGCGCCGTCAGCGCGGCGGGGGCGAGGGGCGCGAGCAGGCTTGTCAACGCGGCCGGGGCGGCGCGCAGCAGGGCGAGCAGGGAGGCCGGGGAGGAGAACGACGGCGCGAGCGTCGCGGGATCCGTCCGCTCGAGCCAGCCGCGCAGTTCGGCGAGAGTCCCGCGCCCGGTCGCCTCGAATCCGTCCGCGGACGGGGTCACGTCCACCGAGTGATAGGTCGGGAGTCCCAGCGCCGCCGCGGGACGCAAATCCTGCGCCACGTCGTTGCCGATCATGACGACGGGATCGTCGGGCCAGCCGAGGCGTCCCAAAACTTCGGCGAAATAGGCGGGATGCGGTTTGGTGAAATGGAAATCCTCGTAAGACGAGACGAGGACAAAGGGATATTTTTCGGGAGGCAGTCCCGCCCAGCGCAGGCGGTGGTAATTGGCTTTGCGCGGGAAATACGGGCTGGTGGCGACGACGACGCGGTGTCCCGCCGCGAACGCCCACTCCACGAAGTCCGCCGCGCCGGGGATCGGGCGCGTCACTTCGCGGATGGACGGAAAAACGTTGTCGTAAAAATCCTCGAGGACGGGCTGGATGTCGCCGCGGTCCACGTCGAGGAAGGGATAGAAATTTTCGTCGAAGACCTCGCGCAGCGTGCGCGATGGGTCTTCGCTCTCCATCATTTTGCGCGTGCCGAGCGTCAGGTACTTGAGCATTTTTTCGGGCGCGACGTACGGCGCGAGATGCGCGGCAAGTTTCTGGTAGTAGGCCGGCACGAAGGCTTCGAGGTTGGTGTCGAGCAGGGTTTCGTCGAGGTCGAGGAGCAGTGTGATGGTCATAGTTTCCTTGTACTTTGCGCGCCTTTGTGTTTCAGCATTATTTTTTCGGAGATCTGCCGATCGATTTTTCCCATCGGATATTTTCCGAGTTCGGAGAGTTTAACCCATTTCAGCGTTTCCGTCTCGCGGACGGGAAGCGTCAACTCGCCGCGGAAGACGTGGACGGCGACGCGGAAGTGGGTGTACGCGTGGCGGACGACGCCCAACGCCTCGCCCGCGCGGACCGAGAAGCCGTATCCCGACTTAATGGCTTTTGCCAGCCCCCGCGCGGGATCGCCCTCCACGCGCCCGTTGGGGAATTCCCACATCCCGCCGAGGAGTCCGCGCGAGGGGCGTTTTGACAGCAACGCGTAACGCGAATTGCCAATTTTCGCCACAAGGACGATCGCGGCGTGGACGTGATATGGCGTCTCCGCTTTGGGCTTCAACACGGGACGCGCTTCCTGCACGCCCAGCCGCCGCGCCAGACATTCCTCCGCCAGCGGACATTCCGCGCAGCGCGGCTTTTTCGGCAGGCAGAGCGCCGCGCCCAGGTCCATCAACGCCTGGTTGAAGTCGCCCGCTTTTCCCTTCGGCAGGTGTTCGGCGGCGAGGCCCCAGAGAATCTTCTTCTCCTCCGTCGAGTCGGCGGGGACTTCCACATTGAACAAACGCGCGTAGACGCGGCGGATGTTGCCGTCCAGCGCGGGTTCATCGAGACCGAAAGCCATCGAAGCGATGGCGCCCGCGCTGTACCGTCCGATGCCTGGCAGTTTGCGGAGCGCCTCGACCGAGCGCGGCAGTTCGCCGCCATATTCGTCCACGAGCAGACGCGCGGCCTTGTGCAGGTTGCGGGCGCGGGAGTAGTAGCCCAGTCCCTCCCACAGCGTCAACACCGACTGCTCGGACGCGTCCGCCAAAGCCTTCACGGACGGGAAACGCTTCATCCACCGCTCGAAATACGGGACGACCGTCTCGACGCGCGTTTGCTGGAGCATGATCTCCGAGACCCACACCGCGTAGGCGTCGGGATGTCCGCGCCAGGGGAGGCCGCGTCCGTGACGGCGATACCATCTCAAAAGTTTGGCGGCGATGCGGGTCATGGATTCGGACAGGGCGCGTCCAGCGGACCGTTTTCGAAGGCCTCCCCCGTGGCGGGGAAGAAGACCAGGCGCGCTTCCACATAGTCGCCGCGCTGGCAGCCGAGCAGGAGCGCGTCCGCCGCGTTCGGGAAGGGACGCGCTCCCTTCATCGGCAGGATGGATTGCGTCACCCCGTCGGGCGTGAGGAGATAGAATCCCATGCGCGGGAAGTCGCGCGGGGCGTAAGCGGGATTCGGGTTGGTGGACGCCAGCCCGTTGCCGCGCGAGAAATAACGCGGATAGAGGACGCGTCCCGACAACGCCAGCGCGTCGGGTTGACCGAGGAAGCGCGCGGCCCGCGCCTCGTCCACGCCTGCCGCCGCGAGGCACGCGGGAACCGAGTCCGCGCAGGGGAGCGTCGTCTGCGGGATGATGGATTCGGTCAACCAGGGGAGGCTGCCGAGAAAAAGAAAGATGAAAGAGGAAAGAAGAAAGAAAACGAGGGAAGGATGACGCGCGGCGGGTGACGGGTCTACCTGTGCGCCTGTATGCCTGTCCGCGTCTCCGGACGCGCCGAAAACAAGAGCGGCAAGTGAAAAGAATTCTGCCGCGCCGAGGGCGAAGTAGAAATAGCCGACCCAGTCCGCAGGGAAGATGTATCGCCAGCCCGAGTAGCGCGCCAAACTGGTGGAGAGCGCGTAGCAGACGAAGAACACGAGCGGGAGCAATCCCGCCCAACGCAGGCGCTTCCACGCGGCGGCGATCCCCAGCGAGATGACCGCCAGATAGACGAGGAAGAGAATCACGTTTGCCGTCGATGGATGCCCGTCCCATTCATACCAGTAGGGATGGATCGGCGCGGAGAGTCCGTCGTAGCGGGCGAAGATGGGCAGGACGAGGAGCGTGTCTATGGAATTGGCGAGGAATTGATTCGTCACAAATCCCGCCACGTACGCGGGACGATGCAGGATGGTGTCCACGACGAAGCGGCTGGCTTCCTCTGGCGATTGCCCCGCGAACTGGTCGAGGTTGGAGGAGGGCGTCCCGCCGCCATACATGCTGGCGACGTTTTTGACCTGCGTGGGATCGTCCAGCGAGAGTTGTCCCGCCACAAAGTAGTTGCGCGCCAGCCACGGCGAAACGGCCAGGACGAGTCCCGCCGCGAAGAGGGCAGATTGCGCGAACCAGGTCTTCCACTTCGGCCAGCAGATGGGGAACGCGAGCAGTAAAACGCCCGGCGCGAGAAAAGCGGATTGCGTCCGCAGGAGGAGGAGCAGTCCCAGCGCGCCGCCCGAGACGAATGCCAGCAACGATTCGTCCCGTCTCTCGCGGAACCAGCGCAGGACGAGGAGCAGGAACGCCGTCAACGCGAGGGTCGTGACGAAGTCGGAGAGCAGCATCTTTGTGTTGCTCACGCGCACGTCCGAGGCGATCAGCAGGCTGTTCCACTCGCGGAGGCTGGCGAGCAGTGCGACCGTCACTCCCGCGGCGCGGCTGTGGAGTCGCTTCCCGAGGAGGTACAGCGCGACGGGAAAGAGCGCCAGCAGCAGAGTCTGTCCGAAGATGAGGCGGGCATAGTCCTGTCCGAGCAGGGCGTGAAGCGCGGCGAGAAAGACGATGAACAGCGGCCGCGTGGGAATCTGCTGGACGAATCCGAATCCCAGCAACAGGCTTTGCGCGCTGGTGTCATAGTAGGCCGCGTCCGAGGCGGGGAAGGGCTGGAGATACGGCGGCGTGATCGGCGCGTAGAAACTGTTACGCAGGGAAGTCAACGGGACGGAGAGCCAGAGGACGAGGGCGAGGAGATAGAGGGCGGAAGGCAGAAGGCGGAAAGCGGAAGGCAGAGGGCGGGAGGCGGAAGGCAGAAGGCGGAAAGCGGAAGGCAGAGAGCGGAAAGCGGAAGGCAGAAGGCGGAAAGCGGAAGGCAGAGAGCGGAAAGCGGAAGGCAGGAGGCAGAGGGCGGAAAGCAGAAGAGCGAGGAGAAGTTGCCAGCCGAGGATTGGGACGCCGGGCTCGCTCCAGTAACTTGGGTCTTCCGTGATTCCCAAGCCAGTCAACGCGATGAGCAGCCACACCGCGAGGAAGACGGCGAGGACAATCCCCGCGCCGACGAAGACCGCGCGCCGCGTCCACATGGACTTCAAGTGGATTCCGTTTCGAAGCGCGGCCAGCCAGAGACTCGTCTGCGCGGCGAGGAGGAGGAGGTAGGTCAACGCGGGGCGGGCGCGCTCGTAGTAGGAGGCGGTCGCCGCGGGGTCGAGATAACGCAGGAGGAACAGGATCAGGCCAAAGGTCAGGAAGAGAAGCGGGGAGGAAATTGCCAGGGCGCGGAAAATGCGCGGGTAGGCGGTCGGATCGAGGGCGCGGGCGCGCCAGTCCCCATCCAAGGAACGGACGAACATCCAGCCCGAGGCCGCCAGGGGAAACAGGATCGCGCCGACGAGCGCGAGGCGGGCGAGCGAAAGACTTTCGGCGGGAATTAAAAACAACGCGGCCAGCGCCGCGAGTCCTTCGATGAAGGCAAGCAAAAAGAAATGAGGCCAGAAACGGGACATGACAAAAGTAGAGCGAGATTTCTCTCGCTCTACAGTCAGAATTGAAACCCGCTGCGGGCGGGGACGATTTTTTGCGAGTAGTTTTTGACGAAGGCGAATAATTGCCCAGACAGGTTAAGCCACTCCGGCGAGTTGAGGGCGCGGCGCGCGTTGGCGGCGTCGCTGGCGATCAATCCCACTTGGATCTGCGGATGGTTGCCGTAGATGGTGGCCCAGGCTTCGACGGGCTGTAACCCTATGCGTTGAACGCCCGGAACAAATTCTCCGATGACGAATTCGAAGTATTCCTGTTCGCGTTCGGGGGAAATATCCCAGGTCATCAAGACTTTGACTGACACTCGGTCTCCTGCTTTTTTTTACTCGCTCTGGTATTCCAGCGTGACCACGCGCGTCTCGTCGGGCAGGCCGGAGCGCGTCACTTTTAAAGAGGCCTGCTTTTCGACGGCGCTGGCGTTCAGTCCCATTTCTTTCAGGAATTTGTTGAGCGGCTCGAGTTGGATTTTCGCGTCGGGCGTGGAATAGTGCATCGGGACGACCAGGTTCGGCTCGAGCAGGCTGACGACTTCCGCGGCCTTGGCCGCGTTCAGCCCTCCGCCGCCGCCCACCGGGACGAGGGCCACGTTCACCGTTCCGAGAGCTTCCACCTCTGCCTGCGATGGGACGTTTTTCAGGTCGCCCAAATGCGCGACGGTGATTCCGTCGTAGTCGAAAACGTAGAGGGTATTGTGGACCGCGTCCTTGTTCTTTTTGCCGGACGAATCGGTCTGCACGCCGGTGATGAACACGCCTCCGATCTCGAACTCTCCGGGGCCGGTGATGAGGTGCGAGGCGCCCTTCACCGCGGCGGCGTTGTTGTGGCCGGGCGCGTTGTGACTGACGGTGACGATGTCCGCCTTTAATTTCAACGGGCTGTAGCCGATGGCCTTATGATCGAACGGATCGGTGACCACGGTTGCCATGCCGCGCTCCGTGAGCCGAAAACAGGATTGACCGTACCAGATGATTTCCATGCGTAAGCCTCCGGGCGCAATTATACCCGTTCTGGGGTATAATGCCGCCGAATTTCCATCAGAGAGCGCTTTACAAATCGTATTTTCATTCTTTTTTTACACGGATTTCATGGAGCGCGGACAAACACGAATTTTTTAATGGTTCATCCGCGAGAATCCGTAAAATCCGCGTAATCCGCATACGCAAGAAACAGTCTCTCAGGAAATTCACGCTTTACTTCCCAAACCCGGTGAGGTAAAATGCGCCACTACCGGGCAGGAGACAAACGCCAGGTTTGCACGACATCGAGGTTCATTTCATGGATAAACGGCTGCATCAAGCCCTGCTCGTTCTGACCGTGATTGGAGCGTTCGTCTCCATATACATGACGATCTATAAATTGACCGACAACAACGCCATGTGCCTTGGAAACGGCGGCTGTTCGGCGGTCAACGCCAGCCCGTTCTCCTCGATCAATTTCTCGCCGTCCTTCAAAGTCCCTGTGGCGGCGGTGGGCGTCCTGGGATACGCGGCCATCCTGGTTTTGGTCTGGCTGGAGAATCGCGGCGGCTTCCTGCGCCGCAACGCCTCCCTGCTGGTTTTCGGCCTGGCGCTGACGGGTTTCCTGTTCACCCTGTATTTGATCTATATCGAGATCGCCATCATCAAGTCCATCTGCCCGTTCTGTCTCGCCTCGCAAGTCACGATGACGCTGGTCTTTGTCATCTCCGTGATTCGAATGATCCGACAACCCCAATTTTAGAAGGATAAAGCCCATGCCCCGCATACGTTGCCACTATACAGATTGTGTCTTCCTGGACGACGGTTATTGCAGCGCGGCCGCAGTGGAGTTCGATCCCGATACCGGTTGCGCCACCTACTCCCCCGTCGACGCGTCCTCCGCAAAGGACGACTGGGACGACGATTCCGAGTTGGACGAATGGGAGGACGAAGAAGAGGAAGACGACGATCTCTGGGAAGAGGACGAAGACGAGTTCTAAATTCGCAACGGCGGCTGACAGCCGCCGTCGCCTTTTATTTCAACCATTCGTACAAGAGAATACCCGCCGCCGCCGATAAATTGAGCGAACTGGCGCGCCCGCGCATGGGTAGCGAGACGACCGCGTCGCAGGCTTCCTGCTGGGCGGGAGTCAGTCCCTTTTGCTCGGAGCCGAGCAGGAGGATCCACGGGACGGCCGGGCGGACGGTTCGATAATCCGCCGGGGCACGCGCCGAGGAGCCGAGAATCTGCATCCCGCCGCGGCGCGCCCAGGCGAGGAATTCGTCGAACGAGGCGGAGACGACCGGCTTCCAGAACAACGTCCCCATGCTGGCGCGGACGAGGGACGGATGGTACGCGTCCACGCCGCCGTCGAGGAGGAAGAGCGCGTCCGCGCCGGCTGCGTCCAGGCTGCGGAGGATGGAGCCGACGTTGCCCGGGTCCTGCGGCGAGACGAGCGCGACCGCGGAGGAAACGTCCGCGGCGGACAGCCCCGACAGGGTCAGGGAACGACGCGAGACGAGGGCGAGCAACCCCGTTGGGTTGTCTTTGTCCGAGAGCGAATCCATCACCGCAGCCGAGACGGGACGCACAGGCAGGTTTTGTTTTTCCAGGCGGGCGACCAGGTCGCGCCCAAATCCGCTGGCGAGGAGGTCTGGCGCGTACAACACAGATTGGATGTCCCAGCCGGCTTCGGCGGCCTCCCCCACGTGATGGATGCCTTCGACGAGGAAGAGACCGGTCTCGGCGCGCGCTTTCTTCTGGCGGAGGGCGCGGGCTTTTTTCACTAGCGGGTTGGAAAGGCTGGCGATGAGTTCTGTCATGGATTTTACCGCCCGCGCAGCAGCGACGCGGCGGCGACGAGGAATCCCGCGCCCCCCAGGATCAGCACGATCAACCCCAGCGGGACGCGCGGCGTGGAGTCGGTCTCGTCGGCGAAAGCGGGGTTTTCGATGGGCGCGGGGGGCGTGAACGTCGGCAGGCGCGTCGGGGTCGTCAACGATTGATACGCCGACTCAAGCGTCGGGTTGACGGTCGGCGCGGGGAGGGTGGGCGTGGGCGGCGGCTCCACCACCGGCAAAAAACCCGAAGAAACCAGGCGGACGTTCGGAGCGTAGATCCAGCCGATATTGCCCGGCACGCCCGCATAATAGATCTGGATCCACGTCAGGTCTGGCGAGCGCGCCAGCGCGGGGGCGGATTGTCCGCGCATCAGGATGCCGATTTTGGGATAGAGATATTCGTTCGGCCCCGAGCGGACGTTGACAAAGTCGAGGTCGAGGTTGACGGTCACGTATGGGCCGAGCGGCGTGCCGGTCACGGTGGGGATGGAGCCGGTCGGCTGCTGCGCGCGCGCTTCCCGGCTTTGCGGCAGGGCGAGGGCCAGCGCGCATCCCGTCAGTCCGAGGCCGAGCAGAATTTTGAATCTCAGGGAGGCGGGTTTCATGCTAACGTCTCGCGAAAAACGACAACAGGAATATGACCAGGCCGAGCGCGGCGGCCGCGAGGATCAGCGATCCCGGCACATTTCGCGGCAGCGGAACTTTGGACGGCGGCTCGTTAAAAGTGGGAAGCGGCTGCGGGGCAGCCGGCGTGAACGTGGGCAGGCGCTGGAGGGTGGGCGCGGCAGGCGGGAACTGCGCGGCCAGCGCCGGGTCCACGGTGGACGTGGCGGGCGGCGTGGCGGTGGCAGGGATGACGACGACCGGGAGTTCGCCCGAGGCGGTCAGGGTTACGTTCGCGGCGTAGATCCATCCCGATCCGCCGACCGACCCCGGGCAGGAGATCTGAAGCCAGTCGCCGCCGGGCGAACGTCCCAGCACGGGGGCCGATTCGTAAGTCAAGAGGACGCCGACCCGCGCGAATTGAAACGAATTCGGGCCGCTCCGCACGTTGACCTGTTCCTGGTCCGCGTTGACGGTGGCGTACGTCTCTCCCAGCGCGGAAGAGGGCGCGGCGCACGAGACGATCGCCTGGGCGCGGGCAGCGGTCGGCGCGGAAACGGCCCACAGCGCAGCCACGACCAGGACTGCAAAAATCGAAACGTAGGATCGCATGAAACAGAATTGACGCATTTTCGTAAATCTCTACAACAAGGATGCGAAGAAGATTATAATGCAAATCATGAAGCGACGATTCTTTCACGGGAACATATCGCCCACAGACGTGGCGCAGGCGCTCCTGGCGGAATTCAACCGAGCCAACCTGCACGCGCAGACCTTCGGCGCAAGCGACAAACTATTCGTGCAGATCGGCACGCGTCCCAACGCGCCCTCCGGCGGGCAAACCGCCCTGACGGTGACGATCGAGGGCGCGCCCGACGGCGTCATGATCGAGATGGGACAGCAAGCCTGGATGGGAACCGCCGCCAGCCTCGGCTGGAGCGCGTTGACCGCGCTGCGCAATCCCCTGTCCCTGCTTGGACGCATTGACGACATTGCGCAGGACATCGAAAACCTCCAGCTGCCGGATAATATCTGGAAAGCGGTGAACGCCGCGGTCCGCAGCGCCGGCGCGTCGCACGAACTTTCCGAACGGCTAAAGCGCGTGGCCTGCGACTACTGCGGCGCGGCAACTCCCGTCGGCGAGCCGACCTGTCTCGCGTGCGGCGCGCCGCTCGGAAACCTGCAGCCCGCCACCTGCC
>DKTP01000155.1 GCA_002473085.1 Anaerolineales bacterium UBA7227 | reverse complement strand
GCCTATGTCGCCACGCTGGGTGAGGGAAACGCCACTTATCTCTTCAATCAGGTTTGGTCGAGTCCGCCTCTCTCGGATGGCGTTCACAAGTTGACGCTGGTCCACGCCTCCGGGATCAAGGTCAACTTCGATTACGTCAAGATCTACGCTTTCCCAGACGGCATTAGCCCGGCCCGCATCACCTCCCTGAGCGCTTTAGCCGACACCTCGACCGGCGGCCGGGTCATTTTGAAGTGGAAGGCGCCAGGCGACGACAAAAACGTCGGCACGGCGACCAAGTATCAACTCCAATACTTCACGGGCGCCGTGGCTCCCGACTGCATTGCAGACTGGGGCAGCGGTTCGTCCTATGTGCAGAACCTTCCCGCTCCGGCCGTCGCCGGCGCGCAACAGCAGCTCATGCTCAATGGTCTTGTGCCAGGTTTGCGTTACTATTTCTGCATCGCGGCAGAGGACGAGGTCGGCAACCTGGGTATTCCGTCCAATCTTGCCAGCGCCGTTCCCACCGCAGGCGTCCTTTACGGTCCCGGTACCTACGACGACAAGCACCCCGGCTGGATTTACTCCGGTAACTGGAAACTCGTTTCAGATCCAGACGCCCGTTACAAGACTTTACACTATTCTCTGAAACCCGGCAATTCGGCCTCTTTCTATTTTACTGGTTCCCAGTTCGTCTTTACTTACGTCACCGTCCCGGCCGGCGCCAAGATGGACGTCTATATTGACGGCGTGCTCACGACGACCATTGACCAGTACACCTACTACCGAAACGCTTTCTACTACACCAGTCCCATGCTCGTGAACGGGCCGCACCTGGTGCGTTTCGTTCAGAACGGCACAGGAAGAGTATATGTTGATCAACTCCATGTAAACAATGTAGTGGATGGCGGCCCGCCGGATCCGATCACAGACCTCGCGGCGGCTCCCGGCGCAAACGACGGCGAAGTGGATCTCTCCTGGACGGCTCCCGGCGACGACGCCGGCGTGGGCAAGGCTAAAAAGTACGAAGTCCGCTACTCCTCCACCCCCATCAACAACCTCGTGGATTGGAGTTATGCCCAACCGGCCGCAGGGATTCTCGCGCCGCCGCAAGCCGGCGGTTCCCTCGAATCCATGACCGTGATCGGCCTGACGCCCGGCGCCCGCTACCACTTTGCCGTGCGCGCTTTCGACAACGCCTGGTACGATGTGCTTTCGAACTCCGTCCAATCCTCGGTCCAATACAGCGGCGCGTACGCCCCCGCCGGCCCCTACCAGGAAAACAACGCCATCTGGTCCTACAACGGCAGTTGGTTTAATGGCATTGACGCCAAAGCCCTCGGCGGTCGTTATCGTGTTCTGACCAAACTCATGCCCGGCTCTTCGGCCACCTTCTGGTTCACCGGCACCGGCTTCCGCCTGACCTTTGCCAAGGCCGATTTCTACGGCCGGCTGGACGTTCGCCTGGACGGCAGACGCGCCGGTACTATCTACCAAAACTCCGACATCACGTCCTGGAAGCAGAACTGGGAGCGCGTCGGCCTGGCGCTGGGCAACCACGTGGTGGAATTCCGCCTTGTCGGCGACAAAGCCAACATTGACGCCATCCGCATCTTCCCATAAACCCTGTCCGCCGAACGCAGAACCCCGTTTTTAAAACGGGGTTCTTCTTTAACGAAAACGCCCTCGCTTCAACAGCCTCCCCGCCGGGGAAGCCGCCCAAGGAGATCCCATGAACAACTGGCTCGCCGCTCTTTTCACCCTCGTCCTCTGCGTACTCTGGCTGCGGATCATGGACTTCGCCGCCCACCGCGGCCTCGTCGAAAGCCGCCTCAGCCGCAAGGTCATCCACATCACCACCGGGCCGATCTTCGTCCTATGCTGGCTCCTCTTCCGCGACACGCCCGACGCCCGCTGGTGGGCCGCCGCGGTCCCGCTCGTCATCACCCTCCAGTTCGCGCTCGTTGGATTGGGGCTCGTCAAAGACGAGGCCTCCGTCCAGGCCTTGTCGCGGACGGGTAACCGCCGCGAGATCCTGCGCGGCCCGCTCTTCTACGGCATCGCCTTCGTCGCGTTGACTCTCGTCTTCTGGAAAGATTCCCCCGTCGGCATGACCGCCCTCATGCTGTTGTGCGGCGGCGACGGCATCGCCGACATCGTCGGACGCCGCGTCGCCTCGCCCAAACTTCCGTGGAGCGGCGACAAATCCTGGATCGGATCGCTGTCCGTCCTGCTCGGCGGATTCCTCCTCGCCGCGTTCATCCTTTGGGCGTACGTCCTCGCGGGCGTCTTCCCCGGACCGTTCAGCCGTTTTCTCCTTCCCCTCGCGCTCCTCTCGCTGACGGCTGCCGCGGTCGAATCGCTGCCCTTCCACGATGTGGACAATCTCACCGTCCCGCTGGCGGTGGCGCTGGCAGGATTGGTTCTATTTTGAAAGCAGGGGTCTCAATGCTTCGGCCAGCAATTGCGTGAAGGCCGCTTTGCCGGCCGCGTTCATGTGGAGCGCGTCGTTGAAACCAGATGCGGGCAGGCGCGGATCGTAGGAAAAATCGAGCAGGGAGACGTCGTTTGCCCTCAGGTAATCGGCCAGTTTCGCCTTGTACGCGCGCAAAGCCTCCGGCTCGGCGACCGCGCTCGGGAAGAGCAGGGTCCGCTCGTGGACGAAGACGAGGCGCACGCCGCCCTCGCGCGCCAGGCGGATCATCTCCGGGAGGAAGGAACGGTCCACCCAATAGTCGAAGTCCATGGCCGCGGGCGTGTAGAGAAACTGTTCCTCCTCCACAAGGGCGCGCTGTTGCAGGGACGGTTGGACATTGTCAATGTGAAAGATGTCGGTCTCGGCCTGGGCAAGACAGTCGCCGCGGCAGGTCTGGAATAGATAGGGGAGGGCGTTGCGGCTGACGAAATCGGCCGCGTCCGTCAGGCGCTGGCGCGCGCCGTAAAGCGGGAGCCAGGTCAGCGCCCATTTTTCCAGCGGGTTCATGAAGTTGAGATAGGCGCGCTGGATCAGAAGGTCCTCATGCGCGGCAGCCCATTGATCGAGTTCGTTGACGTAGCCGCCGTTTACATGGTAATTTGGCAGGGTCAAAATGGTGTCGCGGAACAGGACGACGACAACTGGCGGAGGCGGGTCCATCTGGAGGACGATATTTTTCAGGATGAGATACCAGAACGGCGATGTGGAACCCGGGACCGCGATGGAGTGGGCGGGAACCTCGAGCGCGGCAGACAAGGCCTGCGGGTCCACTCCCTCCTGCAACACGGAATCGCCGATCAACGCCAACTGGATGTCGTTCTTCTGAAGGATCTTGACCAGGCTGGGCCGCGTCTTGTCGTCGAAAGCGGGTCCCGGCTGGGACGGGAAAGGCAGATGATAGAGGCGCGGCAGAAGGAAGGTCGACGCGGCGAGGCAGGCGAGGAGGAGAAAAAAATAGCGGGAGAATCGCATGGTCAAAACTGGAAGTAGATAAAGTCCGGGGCGGAGGCGTTCAAGAAGGCCAGCATGACGAGCGTGGCGCCGACGAGGAAAACGTCGCGCCAGATCGAATCGGCGGGCAGGCGGCGGTCCATGAGCGATTTGACGAAGAGCGGCGCGGCGTAGAAAAGCGTCATCGAGAGGGTGGCGAGAGCGACGGCTTGGTATTCCACCGAACCGAGGAGCGGGGCGCGTCGCAGCGGAAAGAAGATGTAGTCGCGCAGCCAGGTGGAGAGGGTAATGTGCCAGCGGTTCCAGAAATCGGTGGGAGTGAGCGAGAGATAAGGCGAGCGGAAATTTTCGGTGGTCTCGAAGCCGAAGAGACGCGCCACGCCGCGGGCCAGATCGGTATAGGCGGAGAAGTCCGCGAGGATTTGGAGGGTGAAGCCGAGCGCGGCGGCGAACAGCAGCAGGACGGTCGGCTCTTTCATGTTGAAGACGCGGTCCACCGCGACGCGCATCGTGTCGGCGATGACGACTTTTTTGAAGAAGCCCATCACGAGGAGCGGCCAGGCGGAATGGAAGTTGTCGGCCTGCCAGGTCCTGTCCGATTGGATCTGCGGCAGGAGTTTTTGGGCGCGGTCAATGGGACCGGCGTTGATCTGCGGGAAGAAAGCCACGAAGAGACTGAAGCCGAGAAGGTCGCGCGTTGGCTCGAGGCTGCCATTCGCCACGTCGAAGATGTAGGCCAGTTTTTTCAGGGTGTAGAAGGACAGCCCGGCGGGAAGCAGGACGCCTGTCAGCAGCGCGTCGGCCTGGAAGCCGAGTCCCGCCAGCGCGGCGACGAGTCCCTCGCTGAAGAAGTTGTAGTATTTGAAGACGGCGAGAACGCCGAGGTTGAGGATCAGGCTGAACGTCAGGAAGAGGCGGACGCGCCGACGGTCGCGCGCCATGCCGAGGGCGAGTCCGTAATCCGCGAGGGTGGAGAGTCCCAACAGGAGCGCGTACCACGGATGGACCCATCCATAGAAAACGTAACTGGCCGCGAGCAGGAGCAGGTTTTGCCGCTGCCTGCGCCGCGCCAGCCAATAAAGCGAAAAGACGATGATGAAGAAGACGAGAAAATCGTAACTGGTGAGGGTCATGCGCCGGCCTTGCTGGTGGATTCAAAACGCCCCGATTGCATCATCGGACTTAAGGCTGGTCTTCTTCGTTGAGCATGACTTTGAAGGCCTCGGCATATTTCAGTCCCTTTTCCCGGCCTTCTTCGGCGGCCCACTCGCGGAGCATCTTTGAAGAATCCCAATCGCCGATCTGACTCTTGTGCTTTTTTAGCGCGCTCATTTTGACCCGCAGCGTGGCCGTGATGTCCACCCAGGTATCCGTCTTTTCGGCCCCGTGGATGTAGACGCGCTTGACCTTGTGCGGTTCGTACCCGGCTTCGAGCAGGTCGGTGAAAATGAGCCGCGTCTCCGAGGAGGGGAAGACCGCGTAGAGCGCGGCTTGCGCGGCGGCGCGGTGGTCGGGATGGTTGATGTAGCCGTTGCCGTAAAAGACTCCCTGCGGGTCGCCGATGACGACCGCCTCGGGTTTGTACTTTCGGATGAGACGCGTCAATTCCTTCCGCAGCGCCAGGGTCGGTTCGAGTTCGCCGTCGGAGTAGCCGAGGAAGACGGTCTCTTTTACGCCGAGGACTTTGTTGGCGGCGCGCTGTTCGCGCTCGCGCAGTTTCGCCAGTTCGGGCTTGTACTCCCCGCCGCGCTGCGGGTCGTTGGAACCCGCGTCGCCGCTGGTGATGATGACGGAGACGATCTCGCATCCCGCGCGCGCCCATTTGGCGAGCGTGCCGGCCACGGTAAATTCCTGGTCGTCGGGATGCGCGTGGATGGACATGGCGCGCCTGGGAAGATATTCGTTGGTCATTTGGTAATCGGTTCCAGTTTGGATATGGATCTCACATGAACGCTGCCGGAGAGACGTGAAATCTCTCCGCCAGTTTTCGGATCTGGCGGACGTTCAATTCCCGCTTGCCGTTTAGAATTTCTGAGACGACGCCCTGTGAGCCGACCTCGGGCAGATCGGATTGCGTCAGGCCGTGTTCATCCATCAAAAACCGCAGCACGTCGCTGCCGTTGGCTTCGGGGATGGGATGATGTTCTTCTTCGTACGCTTCGATCAGCGTGCCGAGCGTGTCAAGCAAACTGTAGAGAGGGTGTTTTTCGTCGGCGCCGATTTCGTCCAACAGTTCGTTCAGCCGCTTTACGGCCGCGTTGTATTCCTGCTCGTTGCGGATGGTCAGCACGGGAGCGATGGTTTGCCAGTGGGTTTGAAGTTCAGGAGTTGCGAATGTCATATTTCCAATCTCCTTGGTCATATTCCGCGTGGGAAAGAATATGACGGATGTAGATTTTGTTGCGATTAAAGTGAATGGACGCGATCAGCCTGTATTTGTTGCCGCCGATGTTGAAAACGACCCAATGGTCAACTTGATCGGCAGATGGGAATGCGGCGCGCAATTCAGCGAAATTATGGAAATCGATCTTCTGCACAATCTTGAACCAGCGTTGGAGGGCGGTTTGGCTGTCGGGATGTCTTTCCCAAAACTGGACCAATGCTTTACGCGTGATAATGTGCATGGCGGAAGTGTATCTCAATTTGAGATTTAAGGCAAGGGCGAAAACCGGGCAATTGCGGTCTTTTCAGCCCAGACAATGATCTCTCAAAGTTTACCGCATAGACCGCCAGGAGTTTCTTTGCGCCCTTCGCGGGCTTTGCGGTTCAGTGGATTTTTCCGGCATAATCTGGGAAAGCCGCGAACCGCCTGACCGCGCAACCATCGAATTATAAGACGAATCTGGTATCATTACCCCCGCCATGACCAAATTTCTCGCACACACCCCCGACGGCTTCGACCTGCCGCGCCGCATCGCCCGTCTCGGCGAACTGGCCTACAACCTGTGGTGGACGTGGAACCCCGATGCCACGCGCCTCTTCGCCCGTCTCAATTACGACCTGTGGGAAAGCCTCGCCCACAACCCGATCCTCATGCTTCGGCAGGTGGGACGTTCCGACCTCAACGCCGCCGCGCAAAGCAAAGACTACGCCTCCGCGTACGACCGCGTCTTCGCGGACTTCGACCGCTACCTGTCCGAGAAAAAAACCTGGGCCGCGGCCGCGCATCCCGAACTGGCCGAGCGTCCCGTCGCGTACTTCTCGATGGAATACGGCCTGCACGAAACCCTGCCCATCTATTCGGGCGGCCTCGGCGTGCTGGCGGGCGATCACCTTAAAGAAGCCTCCGACCTCGGCCTGCCGCTCGTCGGCATCGGCTTCCTCTACTCGCAGGGCTACTTCACCCAGCACATCAGCGAAGACGGCTGGCAGGAAGCCATCAACCACCCCATTGACATCAACGAACATCCTTTCCTGCCCGTCCGCGGCGGCGACGGCCAACGCGTCACGGTCGCGGTCGAATTTCCCGACCGCGTCGTGGCGCTGCAAATCTGGGAAGTGCGCGTCGGGCGCGTCCCGCTCTACCTGCTGGACTCCAACGTGGACTCCAACTCCGAAGCCGACCGCGCCCTCACCGCGCGCCTCTACTGGAGCGACCTCAACTTCCGCGTCGCGCAGGAAGTTTTGCTGGGCGTGGGCGGCGTGCGCGCCTTGCGAATTCTCGGCTACAACCCGCTCGTCTGGCACATGAACGAAGGCCACGCGGCTTTCCTGACTTTGGAGCGGGCGCGCGAATTGACGTCCGCCGGCCTCCCCTTTGCGGAAGCCATCGCCCAGACGCGCGGCTCGAACGTCTTCACCACCCACACCCCCGTCCCCGCGGGCAACGACGAATTCCCGCTCTGGCTCATCGACCAGCATCTCGCCGCGCTCTGGCCCGAACTCGGCCTCAGCCGCGACCAGTTCGTGGACCTGGCGCGCAACCAGCAATCCTGGGGCGAGACCTTCAGCATGGGCATCCTGGCCCTGCGCGGCGCCGAGGGCCGCAACGCCGTCAGCGAATTGCACGGACGCGTGGCGCGCAGGATGTGGCATTTCCTGTGGAAAGACCGCCCCGAAGACGAAACGCCCATCACCTACATTACCAACGGCGTCCACACCGCCAACTGGCTCGCGCGCCGCATGAGACTGCTCTACGACAAATACCTCGGCGCGGACTGGCTCGACCGCCTCGACGACCACGACCTCTGGTCGCAAGTGAACGCGATCCCCGACGAGGAATTTTGGGCTGTCCGCATGCACTTGAAACGCAAAATGACCTTCTACCTGCGGGAACGCGCCCGCGCCCAGTGGCTGGAGGAGGGCGTGCACCCCGTCCAGGTGATCGCCGCGGGCGCCCTGGCCAACCCCTACGCCTTGACCATCGGGTTCGCGCGCCGCTTCGCCACCTACAAACGCGCCGGACTCATTATGAGCGACGTGGAGCGCCTGCTGGAACTGATCAACAAACCCAACATGCCCGTCCAGATCATCTTTGCGGGCAAGGCGCATCCCGCCGACGAACCAGGCAAACAACTCATCCAACAGATCTACCGCACCGTCAAAAAAGCGGAGACGGGCGGGCGGCTCGTCTTCCTCGAAGATTACGACATGGAACTGGCGCGCTACCTCGTTCAGGGCGTGGACGTTTGGCTCAACACCCCGCGCCGTCCCATGGAGGCCAGCGGCACTTCGGGCATGAAGGCCGCCATCAACGGAGCGCTTAATTTCTCTGTGCTGGACGGCTGGTGGCGCGAGGCCTACAATGGTCAAAACGGCTGGGCCATCGGCGAGGACGCCGACCTCGACGCGCAAGTCCAGGACGAGGCCGACGCGGAGAGCCTCTATGAGATTCTCGAAAATGAGATCATCCCGATGTATCACGAGCGCGGCGCCGACGGTCTTTCGCGCGAGTGGATCGCGCGCGCCAAAAACGCCATCGCCACCATCACGCCACAGTTCAGCGCCCGCCGCATGGTGAAGGAATACATGGGCCGCTTGTACCTTCCCGCTTTACAATCCGCGCCGCCGGACGCGTCCAAACCAAAACGGAAGAAAAAATAGCAAGTTTAAAAACCAGGCTGCTGCCAGAAACCTGGTTGCTCATCGATCGTCATGGAACTCAACCGCCTCGCGCCAGACTTCGAACTGCGCGGCCTCGACGGGCGACTCTACCGCCTGGGCGACTGCCGCGGCCAAATCCTCGTGGTGGACTTCTGGTCGTGCGACTGCCCCCACGTCGAGCGGACGGACGCGTCCCTGCGCGCCGCGTCCGCGCGGTGGGGCGCGGGCGCGCTTCTGTGGATGGTCGCGTCGAACGCGAACGAATCGGACGCGGCGTTGGAAAACGCCTCCCGCAGCCGCGGCCCGTTCACGGTCCTGAAAGACGCGGGGCATCGGGCGGCAGACCTGTTCGGGGCGCAGGTCACGCCCGAGGTCTTCGTCATGGACCGCGGGGGAGTCGTCCGCTATCGCGGCGCGGTGGACGACGTCTCGCTGCGTCGGCGCGCCGCGACGCGTTTTTTCGCGGCGGAGGCGGTGGAGGCGCTGCTGGCGGGCCGCCTGCCGCCGGTGGCGGAAGTCCCCGCGTTCGGCTGCGCGATCGTGCGCGACCCGTAAACCGTGCTAGAATCGGTCTGTGAGCAGCATTCCTGAACGAATCGTTTTTCTGAAAAAGATCCACCTGTTTCATGGGCTTTCGGACGACGACCTGAACGATCTGGCGCAGGCCATGACGGATGAGCCTTTTGAAGCGGGCAAGGCGCTGATCGAAGAGGGGACGCGCGGCGATATGTTTTACGCCATCTATCGCGGCACGGTGGAGGTGACGAGGGGGCGCGGCAAGGATAAACGCGTGCTGGCGAATCTTGTGCCGCAGGATTTTTTTGGGGAGGAGGAGTATTTTACGGGAGGCGTCCGCGCCGCTTCGATTTCCGCGACCAGTAACGGAAGTTTGCTGAGCCTGCATTATCGGAAGTTCGACGAGTTATTTAAACGCGTTCCGAGATTGAAACTGAATTTCGGCGTGGCGATCCAGACTCATCGCCTGTGGAGGAAGTTGAATTTTAAATGGGTGCGCGCGGACGAGGTGGTGTATTTTCTGGCGCGCAAGCATCCCATTTTGCTGTGGCGCGCGCTTGCGCTTCCGATTGCGGCGCTCGCTGTCCCAATTGCGATGACGCTTTGGGGCATGTTGGCGCAGGTCGTGTGGGTGTTGGCGTTCGCTTTTCTGGTTTTCCTGGCGATCGCGGCCTGGGCGGCCTGGCTGATCGTGGACTGGGGAAACGATTATTACATGGTGACCAACCAGCGCGTGGTGTGGTTGGAGAAGGTGGTGGGCATTTTTGAAAGCCGCACGGAGGCGCCGCTCAGCACCATCCTTTCGGTGGGGGTGGAGACGGACGCCGTCGGCCGGCTTCTCGATTACGGTCATGTGATCGTCCGCACATTTGTGGGCAAGATCCCGTTCAATCACGTGTCTCATCCGCACCAGGCCTCGCATGTGGTGGAGGAATATTGGAGGCGCACGAAGGAGCGCTCTCTGAGCATGGAAAAGGAGGCCATCAGAGACGCCATCCGCAAACGGCTGGACCTGCCTGTAGCGGAGAAACCGGCCCCCGAGTCGGAGTCGGCAAAGCCTTTAAGAATGCGGCGGCCGACTGTCATCCGCCTGCTTCTATCCAACCTGTTCAAACTGCGGCTGGAGGAAGGCGAGACCGTCACTTATCGCAAGCACCGCTTCGTGCTTTTCGGACAGATCTGGCTTCCTTCGCTGATTCTGTTTGCGCTGTTTGCGGGGTGGCTGGCCCGGATTATTTACCTCGTCGTCCACCCCGAGGAAACGCTGATTTCCCTGCAGGGCGGGTTGACGGTGGATTCTCTGATCCTGGCGCTCCCCGTCGTTTCAATCCCCTTTTGGGGATGGTGGGCCTATCAATATGCGGACTGGAAAAACGACATCTTTATCGTGACCCCGGACCAGATCATAGACATTGACAAAAAGCCCTTCGGCACGGAGGAACGCCGCGTCGCTTCGCTGGAAAATATTCTCAGCATCGAATCGGAACGCGTCGGTTTTTTGGGAAATATTTTCAACTATGGCACGGTCTACATTACCGTAGGCGGATCGAAGCTGGAATTTCAAGACGTTTACGATCCGCCCTCCGTCCAATCGGATATTGACCGCCGCCGCATGGCGCGCGTGGCTGCCAAGAACGCCGCCCTGGCCGCGTCCGAACGCGAACGTATGGCGGAGTGGTTGGCTACGTACTACAATAACGCGGATGAATTCCGCCGCGAACAACAGGAACAAAGAGAACGGAAACAACCGGAGTAAAATCGGAATCCGAATCAAATCACAGACTGTCTGTGGGTAAATTTCCTAGAGGTACTTATGACATTGCGAACCATCGTCACCCTGCCGGACCCGGTCCTGCGCCGCAAAGCCCGGGCAGTGACTGCCTTCGATAAGACATTCCAAACCCTGGTGGACGACATGATCGAGACCATGCGCGATGCGCCCGGCGTCGGCCTTGCCGCGCCGCAAGTGGGCGTCTCGGAGCGGCTCATCGTGGTGGAGTATTACGAGAACGAAAAGTCCGAAGAAGCGGAGGACGAAGCCAGGAAAAAGGTCTGGGTGATGGTCAACCCGGAGATCGTCAAGGCTTCGAGCGAGAAAGTGACGGGCGTGGAAGGCTGTCTCTCCATTCCGAATCTCGTCGGCGAGGTGGAGCGTCACGAGGCGATACACGTCAAAGGTCTGAACCGGCGCGGACAGCCGATGCGCGTCAAGGCCTCGGGATGGCTGGCGCGCATCTTCCAACATGAGATTGACCACATCAACGGAGTCGTTTTCACCGACCACGCGACGCGCGTCTGGATTCCGCAAACCGAGGAAGAGCAGGAGGACCGGGTCTAGTGGCAGCCATTCACCGCCTCACCGCCGCAGACCTGCCTCGCTTGCGCCAATTCTGGAAGGAACGTTGGGACGACGAGTTTTGCGTCGCGCACGGGACGGTCTTCCATCCCGAAAACGTGAGCGGCTTCATCGCGCTGGACGGCAACGACTGGATCGGCCTCGTCACCTACACGTTTCCAGACACCGACTGCGAAATCGTCTCGATGGACAGCCTGCGCGAGAACGAAGGCATCGGGACGGCGCTGATCGAAAAAGTGATCGAGGAAGCCAGGGCCAATCAATGCCGCCGCGTGCATCTTTCCACCACGAACGACAACCTGCGCGCGCTGGGGTTTTACCAGAAGCGCGGATTCCAACTGTGCGCCTTGCGCGTCAACGCGATGGACGAAACGCGAAAACTAAAGCCCGAAATTCCGCTGATCGGCGAGAACGGAATTCCGCTGCGCGATGAGATCGAGTTGGAGATGCTCCTCTAGCCCTCGCCTCCATCCCTCCTCCAATCTCCAATTACCAAT
>DKTP01000025.1 GCA_002473085.1 Anaerolineales bacterium UBA7227 | reverse complement strand
TAGAACTTCGGGATTCCAAATTTTCATCATTCGAGGCGCCCCCGTTCATGGATACTTTGTGATAAAAAATGATCCTCTCGCGTAAATTCTACGACCGCCCCACCCTGACCGTCGCGCGTGAATTGATCGGCGCGCGGCTGGTACGGATTTTGGACGGCGTCAAACTGGTCGGCGTCATCACCGAGACGGAGGCGTATATCGGCGAGGAGGATCTCGGCTGTCACGCCAAGGCGGGACGGACGCCGCGCACGCAGGTCATGTATGGCCCGCCGGGGCACGCGTACGTCTACTTCACCTACGGTCATCACTGGATGTTGAACGCGGTGACGGAGAAGGAAGGCTTCCCGGCGGCGGTTCTCATCCGCGCGATCTGGCCCGTCGAGGGAGCGGAAGTCATGTCGGCGCGGCGCGGGGGACGCGACACGTTCGGGCCGGGGAAACTCTGTCAGGCGATGGGGATCGGCAGGGGCGAGAATAACGCCGATTTGGCCGCGCCCGCCTCGGGTCTATGGATCGAAGCGGGGAATCCCGTCCCCGATTCCGCCGTGACGATTAGTCCCCGCGTGGGTTTATATACTGTGCCAGAGCCGTGGAAGTCAAAACCATGGAGATTCTGGATTAAAAATTGGAAAATGGAGAACTGATGATTAGAGAGTAGTCACTGCTCTCTGTTCTCTATTCACTCATCATTGGAGGCAACATGGGTTTACTGGATGGCAAGAACGCATTGATCTTTGGCCTGGCGAACGACAAGTCCATTGCGTGGGGAATCACGCAGGCGTTCCACCGCGAGGGCGCGGCGATCGGGATCAGTTACGCGGGCGAGATGTTGAAGCGGCGCGTCACGCCGTTGGCGGAGCAGGTCGGCTGCCAATGGCTGGAAGAGTGCGACGTGACGAGCGACGAACAGATCGCGGCCGCCGCCGAAAAAGCCGCCGCGCATTTCGGCAAGATTGACGTGCTGGTGCACTCGGTGGCTTTCGCGGGGCGGGACGAATTGACCGGGCCGTACTACAATACGAGCCGCGAGGGATTCAAGAACGCGATGGACATCTCGGTCTTCTCGTTCGTCGCGCTGGCGAAGGCGTTCCAGCCGATCCTGAACCCGGGCGCGTCGCTGATCTGCATGACCTACTACGGCTCGGTGAAAGTTGCGCCGCACTACAACGTGATGGGCGTCGCCAAAGCCGCGCTCGAATCGTCCACGCGTTATCTGGCTTATGATTTCGGTCCGCAGAAGGTGCGCGTCAACGCCATCTCGGCGGGACCGATCCGCACGCTGGCCGCGGCGGGCGTGGGCGGATTCCGCGACATGTACAAGCATTTCGCGGACATGTCTCCCATGCGCGAAAACGTGACCATCGAAGACGTGGGCAACGCGGCCGTCTTCCTCGCGTCGGACCTGTCGGCGAAGATCACGGGCGACGTGCTGTACGTGGACAGCGGGTTCAACATCGTCGGCGTGCAGATGGGGGCGAAGGAAGCCAGTGATCAGTGATCAGTGATCGGTAATCAGTAGTCAGTGATCAGTGGGCGGACACAGGATCAGGAAAATACAAACAGACACCTCGCGAGCGCGGGGTGTCTGTTTCATTGAAAGGAAACGCGCGGCGGGAAATTGTCCGCGACCGCCAGACCGCGCGACTATCGGACTACGCGACCATCAGACCGCGCGACAATCGGACTACCCAACTAATGCTGGTACTCCGCGCCGAGGATGTAGTTCTCCAGCCGCTGGATGCGGTCTTCCTTGATGGAGATCATCATCGTCATCACATCGCGCATCGAGACCAGCCCGATCAATTTCTCTCCGTCCTGCACGGGCAGGTGACGGATGCGGTACTTGGTCATCAACTCGAGACACTCCTCCAACGGCTGGCTCGGCCCGACGGTGATCATCTTCCTGGTCATGATCTCCTCGATGGGCGTATTCAACGACGAGCGTCCCATCAGGATGACCTTGCGGCAATAGTCGCGCTCCGTGAAAATGCCGAGCATCCGCCCTCCCTCCGTGATCATCACCGCGCCGACGTTGTTTTCCGCCATCAGTTGCAGGGCGCGGTAGACCGTATCCTTGGGCGAGACCACCACCGTCGAAGCGGCGGCGCTTTTCAACAAATCCTTGACCGTAATCATGGCGTAATCCTTTCTAATCGCTGCCTGGATTCCGCAAGTCCCACTTGCGGACACTTGCCGCAGCCAGAAGTAGAACTTCTGGATTCCAACTTAACAAAGTTAATTACAAGTACACCAATCCATCCTGCCAGCCTTCAAATCCGCATACACCTGTCTCACCGCGCGGCGCACTTCTTCCGACATCGGGAACCCAAACGCAACGATGTTCGGCTGGATTCCGAGCAAATCCACTTGCGGGACGAACTCGCGCAGCGACTCGATCAGGAACGTGAGCGGCAGGGTGTGGGTCGTCATCAGGAACGGGTCATCCAGTTTGTCCGCGTCGATGCGGCGGACCGCGCCAGGCTCCAGGTCCATGTCGGCCGCGTCCACTACCAGCACGCGGGACGCGTCCATCGCGCGGATCCAATGCAAAACATTTTCGGGAGCGGAGCCGCCGTTCACCACCGACCAATCCGCCAGCGGAGCGTCGCGCAACATCTGCGCCAGCAACACGCCCGCGCCGTCGTCGCCCATCATACCGTTGCCCACCGCCAGCAAAACGTTCATGCGACCTTCCTCACCATGAGATACATCGCGGACTCCTGCCTGACCGCGTTCAGACACTCGACGAATTCCCGCGTCCAACCCGGACCTTCGGCGGGCGCGGCCTCGAGGAGCGGGAGCAGCATCCCGACATGACTCTGGTTGACCTCGATCTCGCCCCAGCGCAGCGCGCCTTCGAGTTTCGTCCGCGCGGGACCTTCGGGCTGACTCTGCACCCAGGCCGCGAACTCCTCGAGGGGAATTTCCAATCGGCTCGAAAATAAATCCATCACACCGACGTGATGCCCAACCGCGAGGGTGTAGTAGACGACCTGTTTCGCGTCCTCAGGCACGTCTTCGCGCTGGTTGACGAATTTTGTTCGTAATTGGTAAATGATAATTTTCGGGGTCATGGTTTTGCCAGGTTGTAGAACAAGTCTATAGACTTGTTCCGCTCAGGAAAATCTCCTCGAGCCTGCGCATGATCTCGGCGAGACGCGGGTCGTCTTGTCCGCGCAGATACGCGTCCACTTCGGCGACGGCCTCCTTCGGGCTGCGCTCCTTGATAAGACCGAGGAAGGTGTTGCCGATGTTCCGCCCCGCCCAGTAACCTGCCATGCGGCGGGACTCGCGCTCCACCTCCACGCGCAGTTCGAGCGGGACTTCGGGGAATAGAAGTTGCGAGCGTTCGTCTTCGCCCTGCACGTGATGAACCATCTGCATTTTTTGTTTGAGCAAACCAAGCGCGACGGCGAATCCGTGGATGGTCGCCAGCGGAGTCGGCGGACAGCCTGGGATGTACATGTCGATCGGCAGGATCTTGTCCGCGCCGCCCCAGACGCAGTACAGGTCGTGGAAGATTCCGCCCGAGCAGCCGCACGCGCCGTACGCCACACACACTTTGGGATTCGGCGCGGCGTGATAGGCGCGCAAGGCGGGGACGCGCATGGAACGCGTCACCGCGCCCGTGTAGACGAGAACGTCCGCGTGACGAGGCGAGGAGACAACTTTAATCCCGAAGCGTTCGGCGTCGAAGATGGGCGTGATGGCGGCGAAGATCTCGATCTCACAGCCGTTGCAGCCGCCGCAGTCCACGCGGTAGACGTAGCACGAGCGTTGGATGTCCTTGAGCAGGACGCCCTTAAGTTTGTCCGTGGCCTCATCGGGACGGATGGCAAAGATGGTATCGGTCTTGATGTTATAGTCGTCCATCGAACGCCTCCTGAACGATCGGTTTCACGCGCGGAAGGTCGGTCTTGCGCCTGCACTCGGGACACATGTGGAGCAGCGCCTTGCGGTCTTCGGCGGATTCGGGGGGCAGTCCCGCCTGGTCGAGCAGGGACAGCACACGGTCGAGGGACTTGGCCGAAGCGAAGTACGCGCCGCACTCGGAGCAGGCGGCCAGCCTGAAGTCCGCGCGGACCGTCAAATCGTCGCGCGAGAACGAGGCGAGTTCGAAGTCGTCGCCGAGGCGGATGGCGCCCGTCGGGCAGACTTCCTCGCAGCGCGCGCAGAAGATGCAGCGTCCGTAAAAAATAGACCAGGTGCGCGTGCCTGATTCGAGATTCGTCTCCATGCTCAGCGCGTTGGGCGGACAGGCGATGACGCAGGCCGCGCAAGCGATGCACTGGACGGGATCGTACTCGGGCTTGCCGCGGAACCCAGGCGCGACGTCCACCTTCACGAAAGGATACGGGACGGTGGCGTCCCCAACTCGCAGGACTTCTTTGATCAATTTCAGCATGGATAACTCCTTGCCTAATTCAAGAGCCTAAACACGAAAGGCGCAAAGTACACAAAGGGGAGAGTCTTGCATTCATTGGTTTTCCTTCGTTGCCTTCGTGTCCTTTGTGTTTAAAATTTCTTCAACGGCGAGTCTTTGCGCTCGCGGCTGTAGCGTTCCAGTTCCTTGTACGGGATGATGGCGGCTTTCTTCTTGCGGACGTCCACCACGGTGACGCGCTCGGTGCAGGAATAGCACGGGTCAATGCTGGCGACGATGAGCGGCGCGTCGGAGATGGTGTTGTCCCGCAACATGTAACGGAGCGGCGGCCAGTTGTTGTAACTCGACGCGCGGCAGCGCCAACGATAGAGTTTCTGGTTGTCGCCCAACATGCTCCAGTGGATGTCTTCGCCGCGCGGCG
>DKTP01000027.1 GCA_002473085.1 Anaerolineales bacterium UBA7227 | reverse complement strand
GTAAACCACAAACCGGCTTCGTAGCGTGACGTTACATTCAATTTTTTCAAAATGCTGGAAACATATTGCTCCGTTGTTTTTAAATTGACAGATAGTCGTTCAGAAATGGAGTTATTACCCAACCCTTCTTCAATCAACGCTAATGTTTGTCTTTCGCGTTTGGTCAGGCTTTCCCATTTTTTGCCGGTATCCCTGTTCCAATTCAAAGCCCGTTGTGTTTGTTCGGGTGTGAGCAAATTCTCGCCGCGTACCGCGCGTCGAATGGCTGCTATCAGGTTTTCCCCGGGTTCCGTTTCTGAAAGAACTCCCGAAAGGCCCGCATTTATCATCTCGAAAAGATAAGCGTCATGATCATAAGCAGTCACCGCCAGCGTAATGGTTTCTGGATGGTTTTCCCGCATCCATTTTCCCAATTGCCAGGGGGGCGTCTCCGGCATCTTCAAACCAAGGATCAGAACCATTGGCTGTAGCTTCGCGACCAGATCCTTGGTCTCTTCGCCGTTTTCAGAATCTCCAACAATTTGGATATCAGGAGTGTTTTCCAACAGCGTGCGAAGCCCCACCCGCGCCAGAGGGCGGTTATCTGCCAAAAGCACAGTAATAAATTCTGAACTTGAGGACATTAAATCCTTCTTTTTGGGTTTGCGCTCGCGGTGCGCATTCAGTATAATGGAATGGAAGAAAAAACGGCAATACGATTAACCGCCTTTAACCATACGATTTGTGAAGAAACATTTTACTCCGCTCGCCCATGAAACTCCATCTTATCTTCCTTCTTATGGACACGGTCATCCTTCTCGCGTATCCGGTTGTGTTCATCGTTTCCAAATTCCGCAAGCGGTTTTCGCGCGGCCATTGAGAGATTCCCCGCGCGAAAGCTGTAAACTCAAAAGATAATCTAAACAGGTCATCCAATTTGCAAAGGAGACCCCATGCCCGACATCAACGACATCCTGGCAGTGATTCTGGGGGGTGGACGCGGGGCGCGGTTATATCCGCTGACCATCATGCGTTCGAAACCGGCCGTCCCCATCGCGGGCAAATACCGTCTCATTGACATTCCCATCAGCAACTGCGTCAACTCGGGCATCTTCAAGATCGCGGTGTTGACGCAGTTCAACTCCGTCTCGCTCCACCGTCACATCACGCAGACCTACAACTTCGACGGTTTTCACGGCGGCTGGGTGCAGATCTGGGCCGCCGAGCAGACGCTCGAATCGGAGAACTGGTACCAGGGCACAGCCGACGCCGTCCGCAAACAGAAATTCGAGATCATCACGACCGGTATGAAAAATGTGCTGATCCTCGCGGGCGACCATCTCTACCGCATGGACTACGCCGCCATGGCAAAGTTCCACTGGGAGAACCAGGCCGACATCACGGTGGCCGTCCAGCCTGTTCCGCGCGAGGAAGCCTCCCGCTTCGGCCTCCTGAAACGCGAGAAGGACGGCCGCATCACGGATTTCGTCGAAAAGCCGAAAGAGCGCGACGTGCAAGACCGCTTCGTCAGCCGCGACAATGAAGAGCGGCCCTTCCTTGGCTCGATGGGCATCTACCTCTTCAACACCGAAATCCTGATGCACTTCCTGGAAAATTACCCGAACTTCGACGACTTCGGCGGCGACGTAATCCCGCAGGCCATCAAAACCCATGCCGTCTACGGCTACGACTTCGACGGCTACTGGCGCGACATCGGGACGATCCGCTCGTTCTACGACACCAACCTCGAACTCGCCAAACCCGGCCACCCATTCAGTTTTTACGATTACAAACAGCCCATCTATACCCACCCGCGCGTCCTGCCCAGTTCCATCATCGAGGAAAGTTACGTGATAGACGGCATGATCGCCGAAGGCTGCATCATCCGCAAGGCGGAGATCCGCCACTCCATCATCGGCGTCCGCTCGGTGATCGAGACCGGCGCGCGCGTCGTAAACACCATTATGATGGGATCGGACCATTACGATAAACCCGACGACAAACACGGCGTCCACATCGGCGTGGGCGCGGGGAGCGACATCGAAGGCGCCATCCTCGACAAGAACGCGCGCATCGGCGAGCGCGTCGTCATCCGCCCCTTCCCGCGCGGCATCGACCGGGACGACATCTTCCCCGTCGTCATCCGCGACGGGATCGTGGTCGTGCCGAAGGACAAAGTCGTCCCTGCGGGAACCGTCATCGCGCCGGAATAGTCCCCGACTCCTCGCGTCCGCTTGACAAGCCCTCCGCGCAGGGTTACACTCTGGCCGTGTTCGGGGAGTAGCCGCCTGCCCCCGCAGGATGGATTGTCGTCAGCCCATTGGCGCAAAAGCCATCGGCAATCCATACGCTCAATTTTTTCGCAAGAGCGATTGGCGAGACCATCACGGAGAGCGCGTGGTGGTCTTTTTGTTTGCGATATTTCATGACAGGAGATTTTGCATGGCCTTTGCGATCCCACCCATCAAGTCCGACTCGGAAAAAGCCTGGCACGCGCTGGAAACGGAGGAAGTCCTCCAGAATCTGAAAGTAAAGGAACAGGGACTTACCAACGAAGAAGCCGCGCTGCGACGCGAGACCTACGGCTCGAACCAGCTACAGGAAGCCGCGCGTCCGGGCTGGCTGCATATGCTCTGGGAGCAGATCAACACGTTCGTGGTGTGGCTGCTCATCATCGCGTCGGCAGTCTCGGCCCTGCTCGGAGACGAGATCGAAGCCGCGGCCATCCTGGCCATCGTCGTGTTGAACGCGACGCTGGGCATCATCCAGGAGCGGCGCGCCGAAGAGGCCCTGGCCGCCTTGAAGAAACTCGCCGCGCCCGAGGCGCAGGTCCTGCGCGACGGACACCGCGCCAGCATCCCGGCCAGCGAACTCGTCCCCGGCGACATGGTCTTCCTCGAAGCCGGCAACTACATCCCCGCGGACGTGCGCCTGCTCGAAGCGGTCAACCTGCGGGTGGAGGAGGCCTCGCTCACGGGCGAATCGCTCCCCGTCCAGAAAAGCGCCGCCACCGTCCTCGACAAGGACGTCCCGCTCGGCGACCGAAAGAACACCGCTTTCATGGGGACGCTCGTTTCGTACGGACGCGGGCGCGGCGTGGTGGTCAGCACGGGGATGCGCACGCAGCTCGGCCTGATCGCGGAGATGCTCCAAAAAGTGGAGGAGGAGGAGACGCCGCTCCAACGTCGGCTCGACCAGCTGGGGAAGACCCTGTCCATCGGCGCGCTGGCGCTCGTCGCGGTCGTCTTCATTGTGGCGCTGATCAATTACACCAATATCGGGGAATTCTTCAGCGGGCCGCTGACCTATATCCGGGACTACGCCAAAGAGATCACCGAGGTTTTCATCATCGCCGTCAGTCTCGCCATCGCGGCCGTGCCGGAGGGACTGCCTGCCGTGGTGACGATCTCGCTCGCGCTCGGCATGCGCGAGATGGTGAAACGTCACGCGTTGATCCGCAAACTGGCCTCGGTGGAGACGCTCGGCTCGGCCACCGTCATC
Organism: Anaerolineales bacterium UBA7227; assembly: GCA_002473085.1. Lineage (GTDB taxonomy): Bacteria > Chloroflexota > Anaerolineae > Anaerolineales > Villigracilaceae > Denitrolinea > Denitrolinea symbiosum. The sequence continues at coordinate 7,991 of DKTP01000027.1, read as the reverse complement.
TGCTCAGACAAGACCGGCACGCTCACGCAAAACGAAATGACCGTTACGCGCCTATGGGCGGCCGGGCAATTCGTCGAAGTGACGGGCGCGGGTTACGTCCCCCAGGGCGATTTCAAAGTGGGCGATAAAAAGGTGGAGATCGCCGACTACCCCGGCATGTTGACCCTGCTCTGGCTGGGCGCGCTCAACAACGACGCCCAACTTGAGACCACCGGCGAGGCGGATCAAGCCCAGACCTTCCGCGTGGTCGGCGACCCGACGGAGGGCGCGCTGCTCGTGGCCGCGGCCAAGGCCGGCTCGCCGTACCGCGAGATCCACGAATCCTATCCGCGCGAGAACGAGATTCCCTTCGACTCGGAACGCAAGCGCATGATCACCGTCCACGACATCACCAACCCGCGTCCCGAAGACTTCTCGCCCTTCTCCGACCAGGAATTCAAAGACTGGGACGTGATCGCCGTCAAAGGCGCGCCGGACCTGGTGCTGGATCTCTGTTCGGGTTATCAGACCATGAACAACGCCGTCAGGCCGCTGGACGAAAAAGCCAGGAAGCGCATCCTCGACGCCAACGACGCCATGACCGCCAACGCCCTGCGCGTGCTCGGTCTCGCCTACCGCGTCGAAAAAGACGTGCCGGACCGCGAGTTGAAACCCGAAGAGGTGGAACGCGAGCTGGTCTTCGTGGGGCTGGTGGGTATGATAGACCCGCCGCGCATGGAGGCGGCTCCCGCGCTGGACCGGGCGCGCCACGCGGGCATCCGCACGGTGATGATCACCGGCGACTATCCCAACACCGCCCGCGCCATCGCCGAATCCATCGGGCTGATGAAACTACGCAAGGGCGTGTTGACCGGCGCCGAACTGGACAAATTGAACGACGAACAATTAAAGCGGGTCATGCCCGATACGGCCGTCTTCGCCCGCGTCTCGCCCGAACACAAAATGAGAATCGTGGACGCGCTGCAGGCCAACGGCGAAGTGGTGGCGATGACCGGCGACGGCGTGAACGACGCGCCCGCCATCAAGCGCGCCGACATCGGCGTGGCGATGGGCATCACCGGCACCGACGTCGCCAAGCAGACCGCCGACATGGTGCTGACCGACGACAACTACGCCAGCATCGTCTCCGCGGTGGAGCAGGGACGCATCATCTACTCGAACATCCGCAAGTTCGTGTTCTTCCTCCTGTCGTCCAACGTCGCCGAGATCATGATCATTTTCCTCGCCACGCTTGCGGGACTCCCCGCGCCGTTGACGGCGATCCAGCTCCTCTGGCTGAACCTGATCACCGACGGCGCGCCGGCCCTGGCGCTCGCAATGGAAAAGGGCGATCCCGACATCATGGACCAGAAGCCGCGCTCCAAGAACGAGCCGATCATCAACAAACACATGCAGGTGGGGCTGCTCGTCCAAACCTTCGCGCAGACCGGCGCCGTGCTGACCGCGTTCGCCCTGGGATTGATCTGGCACCTCGAAGAGGGAGCCGTCATCCCGCCCGGCATGAACCCGCTGACGTACCTGATCCAGCACGATTGGCGCGGGGTGGACGTCCAGATCGCGGAGACGATGGCCTTCGTCACGCTTTCGCTGTGCGAGTTGTTCCGCGCCTACACCGTCCGCTCAGAGAAGGTCTCCATTTTCCGCCTGGGCATTTTCTCGAACCGATACATGCAATACGCCGTCGGGTTTTCGCTCGCGTTGCTGCTGCTGGTTTGCGCCGTGCCGTTCCTGCAGCCCATTTTCAACACCCACTTCCTGAATCTGGGCGAGTGGGCGCTGGTGGTCGGGCTGGCGTTCATCCCGGCGGTCTCAGAGGAGATCACCAAGTTGGTCCTGCGCCGCAGGGACGCGCGCCTGGCGTAAGGCTGGCAGGACGGAGAATCAACCATGGCAGACAGTTCCCAAATCGGCCGGCTGAACGAGTTGCTGAGTCACGTCCAGGAAGGCTACCTCACGGTGGAGGGAGTGTTCCCTGAAAAGCGTTCCTACAAATCGCTGGCGGTCTTCTGCAACGACAATGGGACGATGTTCATGCTCATCGGCGAACACAAAAACGCGTATGCCATCTTCGAGGCCAGTCAATTCGACGGGTGGAGTTTCCACAGCGGACACTCCTCGCTGGAAGGCGCGCTGAACGAAATCAGGGATTTCCGTTTGAAACGGATATCGTAATGAAAAGAGGCGGTCGCAACATGACCGCCTCTTTTTTATGGCCGAAGATCTCCTTCCAGCCCCAGTTCGGGAGCGATGCTCCGCATGGCGAGAATGACGTTGGCCGTATGCTCCCATAGATCAATGCCGAATTCCTTCGCCGCGTTCTCCATCTCCTCGCGGTTCGTCCCGGCCGCGAAGGCGCGGTCCTTCCACTTCTTTTTGACGGAGGAGGCTTCGAGGTCGTACAGCGAACGCGACGGGCGGACGAGCGCGACGGCGGTGACCAGTCCCGTGATTTCGTCGCAGGCGTAGAGGGCCCTGCGGCGCAGCGTGTCGCGCGGGATGTGGAGATGCTCCGCGTGGCTCAGGATGTCCTGCGCGAGTTCCTCGCTCAGTCCGCGCTCGCGCAGGATGGGCGCGCCGTCCTGCGGATGGCTTTCGAGCGTGGGATGGATCTCCCAATCGAAATCGTGGAGCAGGCCGAGCAGCCCCCACGTCTCCACATCTTCGCCGAACTTCTCAGCGTAGAACCGCATGGCGGCTTCCACACACAGCATGTGGCGGACGAGACCTTCGTTTTTGACAAATTCATGGACGATGGAAAGGGCTTCTTCGCGGGTCATAACTCCTCACTTGTTGATCGTACTAGTCGGTGAATATCGGTTCGGGATCTCCCAGCACGGGGACGGGTTTCTTAAAGAGAATATCGTTGATCGCGCCGAGCGTCGCCAGCGACTCGCGGAACGACCAGGCGGCGCGCGAGGCCTTGCGGTAGTATTGGATGTCCGCAGGGACGCCGACGCCGTCCACGCCGAGCATGTTGCACAGATAGACGGCGCGCGGCAGGTGGAATTCCTGCGTGACGAGGATCGCCGAGTCCACGCGGAAGATATCGCGGGCGCGGTAACAGGTGTCATAGGTGCGCCGGCCCGCGTAGTCGAGGACGATGTCTTCGTCGGGGACGCCGAGACCGAGCGCGAACTGGCGCATGGCCTCGGGTTCGTTGTAATTCAGGAAGCGGTTATCGCCGCTCATCAGCAGTTTTTCCGCCTTGCCCGCAAAGTACAGATCCGCGGCGGTCTGGACGCGGTCCTGCAAAATGGGAGTCGGCGAGCCGTCGCGCCAGAGTCCCGCACCGAAGACGACGGCGACGCGCCGCGGCGGGACCGTCGCCGCGGAGTAGGTTCGAGGTTTGGCGTAGAGCAGGAAAATAAAGCGGGGAAGAAAAAGCCCGAGCAGCGCCAGCAGGCCGAAGGTCCACGCGAGACGCCAGAGAAACTTCCAAAACTTTTTAAGCATGGGCGAGATTCTACCAGCAATCCCGCCGCGTCGTCATTCGGTCGTTTCGACTTTCTCGCGCCGCGCCTTGAGCCAGCCATGCAGGCTGATATTCACCACGCGCTCGGTGCCGGCCAGCAGGCTTTTGATGTTGGGACGCAAAGCCCAAAGGAGCAGGATCTCGGCCAGCACGCCGTACAACACATCAATCCACGGGAGGCCGTTAACGGCGCGCGCCGCGAACACGATGATGGCAAACAGCGCCACGCTCATGGTGGTGACCGAGGCGTAACCCAGCGTGAAAAAGACCAGCGCGCCCAACGGCAGGATGATGGCAAGCGACATGGGCCACAACCCAAACGCGCCGCCCACCGAAGGCGCGCCGCCCGCGCCGCCGCGCAAACCCTTAAAGCGTTTGTTCTCGTCGAACTCGGGCAGGAAAATGGAATGATTATGGCCGAGGATGGCAAAAATGGGCGCGAAGACGTGCGCCCAATGAACATCGGGAACCGCCGCCTGCGCGATCCACACCGCGCCCGCGCCCTTCATAATGTCGAGGAACGCCGTCGCAAGGCCAGCCCACAGGCCGGCCGCGCGCATGGCATTCGTCCCGCCGGTGCGCCCGCTCGCCACATTGCGGATGTCCTTGCCCGTGCTGATCTTGACCACCAGCAATCCGAAAGGCACCGAGCCGAGTAAATACGACGCAAGCAGCACGCCAGAAATGATAAGCGTTTGATTCACAATCCAACTCCATATTGAGATGACAAAATTAACACGGAATGCCTCGTTAAGTTACTGGACGACAAACCCGCTTCGCGCCTGACCCGCAGCCGGGCGCGCCCGCCGACGGGTTTCCCTCACCCAAGCAGCGCGGCCGCGCCCCACGCCAAAGCCAGCGCGGCGACGGGTTCGACGAACGCGCGTCGTGGCGACGCGGCCTCGCCCAGATTCCCCGCGAGCGAAGTCAACGCGTAGAGCGGACCGAGCAGGGCCAGCCCAAATTGGATCGGCGCGAGCGGCCAGTAGTGCAGCGCCGAGGCCAGTTGCGCCGAGACGAGCGCGACCCCGCCCGCCCAGAAAAATTCCCATTTTTGCAGGCGCAGGTACAGCGTGCGCAGCGACACGAGTCCGCTGGCGAGGACGATGGCGGGAATTTCAAGAACGAGGCGCGGCCCCGAAGCGCGCAAAGTGGCAAGCAGGATGAGATAGACGGCATACGAGAGCGCCGTCAGCAAACCCGTCGCGAGGGAATATGCCGGGGCGGACGGGTCCACCGCCACATATTCGGCAGTAAAGACGGCGACGAGCGCCAGCCCCGCGACGGCAAACGCGGCCCACCACGACGGTCCGCCCGGCAGAATGGACAGGGGCACGCCGACGACGAAGGTGGTCAACGTGGGCAGGAGCCAATGTATCGCCGTCGGCCGGGAGCCGAGGGCGGGATGTCCGCGCAAGAGCCAGTCCATGCCGGTGGCAGAGATGCCCGCCGCCAGCAGGGTCATCACCGTCGTCAGGCTGAGGGGATAGACCAGGAAGAATTGTCCCAGCGTCAGGCGCAGGGGCAGTTCGGAGGAGGGCAGGACGCGCGTCAACGCGAAGGCCAGCAACGTCGCGGCCGTGAGAACGCCGATGCGGTCCGCATCGGGGAGGGAGGAACGAGCCATGGATCAAATTGTACCTGAGAGCGGCTAAACTGGCGGACGGAACCCAAAGAAAAATCCGCGCGCTCCGTGATTTCGCTGAAAAAACCATTTCTTACCGCTTTGTTGCAAACGCTTTAACAGTCTGTCGCTGCAAGCGAAGCAGTCCCCGGCTTGTGAAGAGATTGCTTCGGGAAAGCCGCAAGTAGAACTTGCGGAATCCTTTTTATCGGCAATCGGCAATTTAAAAACACTCTCTTCGACCGCGCGGGGCGGAACGACGCTATGGTAAAATTGAGCGGTTATGGAAACAAAGCAAGCCCCTCAACCGCTTCCGCCGCCGCCCAGCGTGACGCCGGCCATCAAGGCCGGCATGGATGCCATCTCAGTTCACCTGTCCATCCTGCTCCTGCCGCTGGGCTTAGACCTGTTGCTCTGGTTCGGTCCGCGTTTGAGCATACAGCCGCTTTTCGCCTCGCTCCTCGAACAAATGAAATCGTTCGGCGTCGGCGGCGCCATGAAAGCCTCCGACGTGGAAGCCGCCCAGCAAATGCTGACAGAATGGCTCTCCCGTTTCAACCTGCTGAGCGTGCTGCGGACTTTCCCGGTGGGCGTTTCCAGCCTGATGACGGCCAAACAGCCGGCCGTCAACCCGCTGGGAGGAGGAAGCGTAGTAGAAGTCCACTCGGGCGTCGGATTGATCGGCTGGCTCTTCCTGCTGACCGTGCTGGGATGGGTCGCCGGCGGGCTGTACTTCCACTGGGTCTCCAAAGCGACGGGCAGCCGCGAGACGAACTTCGGCGGCGGCCGCGCGGTGACGCAGACGGTACTATTCTCCGTCCTGCTGGCCGTGGCGGCCTTCATGGTCGGTATGCCGGTCATGTTCGTAGTGGGAATCGTCGGCCTGATCAGCCCGAACCTGCTCCAGATCCTCCTGTTCATCCTCGCCTTGTTCAGCGCGTGGATCGTCGTGCCGGTCTTCTTCTCGGCGCACGGCATCTTCCTGCGCGGACAAAACGCGTTTTACTCCATCTACGCCGGCCTGCGGATGGCGCGCTTCACCCTGCCGTCCAGCAGCATGTTCGTGCTGGCGGTCTTCGTCATCAGCCAGGGACTCAACTACCTATGGGCCATCCCCGCGGACAATTCGTGGATGCTGCTGGTGGGCATGGCCGGTCACGCCTTTGTCACCACGGCATTACTGGCCGCCTCGTTCATTTATTATCACGATATGAACGCCTGGCTTGAACTGGTCTTCCAGCGCCTCAAGCCGGACGCGACCGCGCAACAAACGTAAAATTCGCCCTCGCTCCTCCCTTCCCTGCCTCGCCAAAGGCATGGACGAAATCGGGATGGACGAGGGTTTTCGGAGAGAAACATGGCTCAATCCAACGGTCATTACGAAGCGGAAAATATTCAAGTACTCGAAGGACTCGAAGCCGTCCGCCGCCGCCCGGGCATGTACGTGGGCGGCACGGACGTGAAGGCTCTGCATCACCTGGTCTACGAAGTGGTGGACAACTCGATTGACGAAGCCCTGGCGGGCGAGTGCACGCGCATCGAGATCCGCATCCACCCAGACTCGAGCGTGAGCGTGGCCGATAACGGACGCGGCATCCCGGTCGGGATTCATCCCACCCAGAAAAGGTCCGCGCTGGAAGTGGTGATGACCACCCTCCACGCGGGCGGCAAGTTCGGCAGCGGCGGATACAAAGTGTCGGGCGGTTTGCATGGCGTGGGCGTCAGCGCGGTGAACGCGCTCTCGGAGTGGTGCGAGGTCGAAGTCCGCCGCGAGGGACAGGTCCACTTCCAGCGCTACGAACGCGGCATCCCGCAGGCGCCGGTCAAAGTCGTCGGGAAGGCAAAGGCCTCCGAAAGCGGGACCAAGACCACGTTCAAGTATGACCCGCAGATCTTCAAAGAGGAGATGGACTTTAACTTCAACACGCTCGTCCAGCGCTTCCGCGAGATGGCCTTCGTCACGCGCGGCGTCACGATCTTCTTCCTGGACGAACGTTCGAACCGCGAGATGACGTTCTACTTCGAGGGCGGCATCACTTCCTTCGTCCGCTATCTGAACCGCAACCGTGAGACGTTACATTCAGTTGTTTACATGGAAAAGGAGATCGAAGGCATCGGGCTGGAGGTCGCCATCCAATACACCGACGCGTTCACCGAATCGGTCTACTCGTTTGCCAACACGATCAACACGGTGGACGGCGGCACGCACATGACCGGCCTGCGCTCGTCGCTGACGCGCGTCATCAACGATTACGCGCGCAAGAACGGGCTGCTCAAGGACGCCGACCCCAACTTCACCGGCGACGATACGCGCGAAGGCCTGACGGCCATTGTCTCGGTCAAACACCCCGACCCGCAGTTCGAGTCGCAGACCAAAGTGAAACTGATGAACGCCGAAGTGCAGACCTACGTCACACAGGTGGTGGGCGAGGCTTTCGGCGCGTTTATGGAGGAAAATCCGCAGGCCGCGAAAGCCGTCATCGCCAAGTGCCTCACCTCGTCGCGCGCGCGCGACGCGGCGCGCAAGGCGCGCGACCTCGTCATCCGCAAGTCCGCGCTCGAAAGTCTCACCCTGCCCGGCAAACTGGCCGACTGCTCGGAGCGCGATCCCGAAAAGACCGAGCTCTACATCGTGGAAGGCGACTCGGCCGGCGGCTCAGCCAAACAGGGACGCGACCGCCACTTCCAGGCCATCCTGCCCCTGCGCGGCAAGATCATGAACACCGAGCGCGCCCGCCTCGACAAGATCCTCGGCAACAACGAGGTCAAGGCGCTCATCTCCGCGCTCGGCACCGGCATCGGCGACAACTTCGACCTGGAAGGCCTGCGCTACGGCCGCGTGGTATTGATGACCGACGCCGACGTGGACGGGGCGCACATCCGCACCCTGCTGCT
>DKTP01000150.1:14622-17190 GCA_002473085.1 Anaerolineales bacterium UBA7227 | reverse complement strand
GGCGCGGCGCGACGTAGGCGGCGAATCCCAGCCCGAGGAGGGCGGAAGCGGCGACCGAGACGAAGGTCCCGAAGAGTCCCGCCGCAAAGAGCGGAATCCCCCACCAGGTCAGAATGTCCCGCCAGCGGCGGACGGCGAGAATCCCGACGAGGAGCAGAAGTCCGAGCGGGAGCAGGAGGCTGAGGCGCATGAGCGTCCGCAGGCTGCGGAGCGACTTCAGCGGGCTTTCGGCGCCGACTTTGCTGGGAGTCAGGTCCACGCTGTCGGGGATGGAGGCGGCGATGGCTTGAACCTGGCTTTGGATGAGCGGCTGGAACAGGTCGAGCAGGCTGTCGGACGGGTTGCACAGCATGAACGACGGCGTCTGCCCGAAGAGACTGCCGACGGTGAGTTGGGCGATCTGCTCGAACGAACAGGCGGGCTGGGCGCGGACGATCCCGAACAGGGCCTCCGTCCCCGCGGGGCCAGCGAGATGGTTTTTGAACGCCGCCAATGAAACGACGACCGCCTCGCTTTTGCCGTTCAGGTAGTCGAAGACCGAGGCGACGGCCTGCTCGGTCATCGGGCGGCTGACTTCGGGAGGCAGGAGGGCGCGGAAGAGCGCCTCCCAGTTTTGGGCGGGGACCAGGTTCAGGTAGTTGCGCGCGCTGTTTGGATCGTCGGAGGCGGGCGCGCCCATCACGGTCTCGGCCGCGAGCGCGGGGAGTCGGTCGTAGAAGTTTTGGCGGTCCAGCGCGGCAAGATAGAAGTCCGCGTCGAAGAGCCGCCGCTCCGCGTTGACGAGCAGCAGCGCGAGTCCCGCGGTCAGCGCGAACAGCGCCGCGCAGGCGACGGCGAGGAATTTTGAAAACGGATCGAGGGAATTTCTCATGCGCTTATCGAGTACGCAAAGCGACAGTCCCTTCAGCGGCGACTGTCGCTTTGTCGTCGGGCGAAGTCCGCTTATTTTTGCGCGAACGTGTCAATCAGCAGTTTGAAATTCCCGCCCACGGGATATAGGATCGGGCAGGTGCAGCCGCGCTTGCGATACTCTTCCACTTTCGCTTTGGCTTCGGCGGGAGTCCCCGAGGCCGTAATCTTGTGGACGAGGCTGTGCGGCACGAGGTCTTTGGCTTTCATGATCTGTTCTTTGGTGGCGGGCCAGCCGAGGATGGATTGGATCTCGTGGATGACCTCGTCTGAGACGTTGGAGGCCTTGGCGATGTGCGGCTGCTGCGCGATGTACTGGCAGAGCAGCATCTTGGTGTAGTCCACGGCTTTCTCGTGGTCCTCGTCCACCGAGCAGACGATCAACTGCGGGCGGTCGAAGTCCTCCATTTTACGTCCCGATTTTTTCAGGCCGTTTTCGAGTAATTCCATGGCGTTGTCGTTGTATTCGGGCGCGACGCAGTAATTCAGCACCACGCCGTCGGCGATCTCGCCCGTCATCTCCATCATCTTGTCGCCCGTCGCGCCGATCATGATCGGGATGTTGCGCGGCTCGCGGCGTCCGTACACCACGTCCAGCTCGATTCCGTCCACGTGATGGAATTCGCCGTGGAAGGTGACGCGCTCCATGTTCAGCAGTTTCTTCAGCACGGTGACGGTCTCGCGCATGGCGGTCAGCGGCTTTTTGCGTTCGATGCCGACGTTCTTCGCCAGCGGGTCCCACCACGCGCCGATCCCGCAGATGACGCGGTTCGGGGCGAGGTCGTCCAGCGTCAGGAAGGTGGCGGCGAGCAGGCCGATGTTGCGCGTCCAGTTGTTGATCACGCCCGAACCGACCTTGATGCGATTCGTCACGGCGGCGTAGGCCGCCATCGGGACAATGGCGTCGCGCACGAGGCGCGACTCCGCCTGCCAGACGGCTTCGAAGCCTTTTTCTTCGGCGTAGCGCGCGTAGTCCAGTCCATCGCGCAGGTCGTGCGAATCTTGCAGGTATAGAGCGACACGTTCCATGGTTGATTATCCTTTCGAGTAATGATATCGGCAGGCGATGATCACGAGTTCGTTTTTGATGACCCCATAAACCAATCGGTGTTGGTCGTCAATCCTTCGCGACCAGTAGCCCGACAGGTCGGCTTTCAAGGGTTCAGGTTTGCCCATTCCTTCAAATGGAGTTCGAAGCGTCTCTCGAATTAACTGATTGATCCGTTTTAAAAGTTGACGGTCTCTTTCCTGAAACCAAAGATGATCTTCCCAGGCCGATTCGGTGAAAACCAGTTTCATAACTCGGTCAACGCGCGCTCGGAAGTATAACCCGCCTTCGCTTCCGCGATGGATTTACGAAGATGCTCCGCGTTGGCGGGGTTTGAGAGAAGATAGGCGGTTTCCTTCCACGCGTTGAATTCATCCAGCGGAAGAAGAACGATTTGCTGGCCCGAATCGGTCGCAATTAAGGCAGGTTCGGCGTCCGAAAAAATCTTCCTGATCAGGGCGTCGAGGTTTTTCTTTGCTTCGCTAAGGGTAACAACGTTCATGGTTCACCTTTCAGCGCTTATCCAATCGCTGATCGGATTATACCCTGATTGAATCGGCGGGCAACAGACACGGCGCTTCGGGCTGACATGAATAAAAAGGATTCCGCAA
>DKTP01000150.1:0-14503 GCA_002473085.1 Anaerolineales bacterium UBA7227 | reverse complement strand
TTCATCATTCGGGGCGAACCTCCGTTTATGGATGCTTTGTTGTTGATATGAGTAAAAAGGATTCCGCAAGTTCTACTTGCGGCTTTCCCGAAGTAGAACTTCGGGATTCCAAATTTTCATCATTCGGGATGAGCCCTCGTTCATGGATACAAAATTACAACGCCTGCAACCGTTTCCACACCTGCGGCGCGAGTTCGCGCGCCCGCGCGGCGAGACGTTCCTCGTCCATCGTCAGAATCTGCTTGTTTCTCATCAGGATTTTGCCGCGGCAGACGGTGGTGTCCACGACGGAATCGGTCATGCCGAAGATGAGGTGACCGAGGAAGTTGCTCTCATCCATCGGCGTGGGCGGGATGTAGTCGAGAATCGCCATGTCAGCGGGGCGTCCCTCGGCCAGCTCGCCGAGGCGGATCCCGAACTGACGCTCCGCGAGGTCGGCGTTGTTTTGCAGGAGCAGTTGCGGCGCCTCCGTGAACGCGACGCGCGGGTCGCGGTTGTCGAGACGATGGAGCAGGTAGGCGGCGCGCATCTGGGTGAGCATGTCCGAGTTCATGCCGTCCGTGCCGAGTCCCACCAGGATGCCCTTGCCGAGCATCTTCAGGATTTGCGTCACGCCGACCGCGTTGTTCATGTTCGATTCGGGGTTGTGGACGATGCTGGTCCGCGTGTCGGCGACGATGTCCATCTCCTCCTCGTCAATGTGGACGCAATGCACGAAGATGGATTTCTCGCCCGTGACGTTCAGCCGATGCAGACGCTTCACGGTCGGGACGCCGTACTTTTCGAGAGAATCCTGGCGGTCGGCCGCGTCCTCCGCGACGTGGATGTGGCAGCCGACGCCCGCGTCTCGCGCGATGCCGACGCACTTCTCAACCGTGTCGTCCGCGACGGTGAACGAGGCGTGCAGTCCCATCATGGCCGCGATCTGACCGTCGCTTTTGCCGACCTTTTTGATGAAGCGTTCGTTCTCCCGAATGCCCTCCCCGTGGACGTTGCGGTCCGAGACCTCGTAGCACAGCGAGGCGCGGACTCCCGCCTGCCGCACCGCCGACTCGATGATGTCGAGCGAGCCGTCGCTGGCGGAGGGGGAGGCGTGATGGTCAATGATGGTCGTCGTCCCGTTGCGGATGCTCTCGATCAGCGGGATCTGCGCCGAGAGCAGGATGTCGTCGCCGACGATGGCGCGGTCCACTTTCCACCACAGGCGTTCGAGGACTTCCACGAAGTTGGAGGCGGGTTCGCCAGGGATCGCCATGCCGCGCGCCAGCGTGGAATAAAAATGATGGTGCGCGCAGATGAAGCCTGGCAGAACGACTTTGTTCGAGCAGTCCACCGACTCGGCGTCGGGATATTTCTGTTTCATCTCCGCGGCTGCGCCGACGGCGATGATATTCTCGCCGTCCGTCACGACCGAGCCGTTCCAGAGCACGCGGTTATTTTTGCCGAGGGTGACTACGATCCCGTTTTCAAATCGAGTGGTCATGTGTCCTTCCTTTTTGAGTGTGATGAGCGACGCGGCGCGTTTTGCGATATTTATTAGAAATCATATCGGCGTTCTTTTTCTGCCGCGAATGGCGCGAATTTCACGAAAGAGTCCACTGAAACAAGGCAATCTCACCGCCAAGCGCGCGAAGGTCGCTAAGAAAAACCAAATTTCGGATTCATTTTTAATGAAAGCCAAGTGAATCTTCAAAATTCTTAAATCGTTTTTAAATTTCTTCGCGTTCTTTGCGGTCTTAGCGGTAAGAAATGGTTTTTTCAGTGAAGTCACGGAAAATCTTGAAAATTCGCGCGCATTCGTGAAATTCGTGGCCGAGAATCTTATTTCTGAAGGAGTCTCTTCCCGAAGGGCGCGGTTATTCCTGATCCGCCGGCGCTTTGAATCCGTCCAACAGAGCCAGGTCTTCGGGCAGGTCCAGGTCCAATTCGAGCGAGGGGAGTTTGACGACCTCCAGCCGCGCTCCCGCTTTCCTGGCGTGTTCACAATGCCGGCGATACGAGCCGACGCCGAAGTCGTACGCGATCAGCCCCGCGGGAGACATCAGCAGGGCGTTGGTCCCCTCTTCGCGGCGGTCGGGGGCGATGACTACCACAGGCGGGTCTTTCGCCCGTTCGATCAACGCCCGGATGTCGGCGGGTTCGAGGAGCGGCAGGTCGGCCGGCAGGATCAACACCCCGCGCGTCGCGTGGATTTTCGCCACCACGGTCGCGCGCGCCAGCGCGGTGTTCAGGTGCGGCTGGCCGTCCTCGCGGACGGTGCGGGCGCCGTGCCTGCGCGCGACCGTCAACGCGTGCGGGTCGCGGCTCACTACCAGTACCTGTTCCAGTTCCTTCAGGCTGGTCAGCGTCTCCAGCGTATGTTTGAGAAGTTTTTCGTTTAGTTGCGCGCGCTCGTCCTCCGAGAGCGTAGTAGACAGGCGGGATTTCCCACGCCGCAGCGGTTTTACGGGAACGATGGCCCAAAGTGTCATGTCGCATTTCCAATGAATTGCAGGACTTCCCGCGCCAGCCGGGCGCGGTCCGCAACCGTTTTCATATATGTATTTGTGACCAGCGTTTGAATTTTAATCTGTTTTGCGAGTTCTGAGTCCGCCGAATCCACTACGATTCCCGTGAGAAAATTCTCATAATGTCCCGCCACCGCCAGCGCCGACGGTTCGATGCCGAGTTCCGCGTACATTTTCGCGGCGGGACCTTTCACCGTCTGCCCCGCGATGATCGGAGAGACCGCCACGCGCGGGACGGCGGACGGTGGGAGGCGGAGGACGGCCAGGATCGGGTCAACGCTGACCCACGGATTCGACGGGCAGACGACGATCGCGTCCGCCGACTCGAACGCTTCGCGCGTCCCCGCAGCGGGCGAGGCCGCCCCGAGCCCCTCAAACCGAAAGCCTTTCACGCGCGGACGGCAGCGTCGGCGGACGAAGTATTCCTGGAACGGCAAATCGCCCTCGTCCGTCTCGACGATGGTGCGGACGGGTTGGTCGCTCATCGGCAGGACGGTATGCTTCACGCCCCACGCCTTGCAGAAATCGCGCGTGACCTGCGAGAGGGACTGTCCCTCTTTCAGCCGCCGCGTCCGCTCGATGTGCGTGGCGAGGTCGCTGTCGCCGAGGTTGAACCAGTCCGCCGCGCCGAGGCGTTTGAGATTCGCCATCGCGTTCCACGTCTCGCCCGCGCGTCCCCAGCCCGTGTCGGGATTCGCCAGTCCCGCCAGCGTGTAGCAGACCGTGTCGAGGTCGGGAGAGATGGACAGCCCCAAATGTTCGAAGTCGTCGCCAGTGTTGACGATGACGGTCAAATTTTCGGGAGGCAGGATTTGGGCGAGTCCGTGCGCCAGCTTCGCGCCGCCGACTCCGCCCGCGAGGGCGAGGATGTTCATAATCGCATTATGACTTCTTCAAATGATTTCAATTCCTTTTCCTTCGCCTCCTCGTCAGAGCGCCCGATAAAAATCATCGCCTGCGGCTCCCACGTTTCGGGCAATTCCAGCGCGGAGCGCGTCTCCTCTTGCGCGTAGAGCGGCCAGCAGACCCAGTTTCCGCCCAGCCCCTCGGCGTGCGCGGCGAGCAGGAGGTAGGTCGCCGCGTTCGCCACAGATTGGATGGACATGACGCGCTCCTCGGGCGTATCCGCGCGGACGGCGGTCACGTCGCGGCAGAGCAGGATGAGGACGGGGGCCTCGTCAATCCGACGGGCGGACCGCGCGGCGCGCGTCTCGATCTCGGACGCGGGCGCGCCCTCGGCAGCCATGTCCGCGCGCAGGGCGGCGGCGAGGGCCTGGGCAAGTTTGGTTCTTTTATCCGCAGATTGCGCTGATCTCGCAGATAGAGTTTTGTTAATGACAACAAATCTCCAGGGCTGGAGGTTGTGCGCGGACGGGGCGTGAGTCGCGGCGGCGATCACGCGTGAGACGGCCTCGTCCGCTACGGGGTCGGGTTTGAAGCGGCGGACGGAGCGACGCGTCCGCAGGAAGTCGAGGAGTTCGTCCGCGCTAGGCATGAGCGTCGAAGCGCTCGGGCAGGATTTTGTAGATGACGCGCGTTTGGCCTTCCGCTTTTTTCCACGGCTGGTTGCTGTATTTCATCGAGAGGGCGTTGATGTGTTCGTCGCCGCCGCTTTCGGTGATCTCGGCCACGCGCCCGCGGATTTGCAGATAGCGATATGGCGTTTTCGGGTCCTGGATGAGCAGCGCCACCTGCGGACGGGCGCGCATGTTGCGGTCTTTGACGCGTCCCTTGGCGGTGTTGATGAGGATGTGCGTTCCGTCGGTGTTGAACCAGACGGGCGTGACTTGCGGCGAGCCGTCGGGCATGACGGTGGCGACGTAGACGAAGGCTTTGGTCTCGTCTTTGAGCAGGTCTTGATATTCGGGGGGGAAGTTCATGGTGTCTCCTATCTAAACATGTCCTGGTTTTTTGGGCGCAGCAGTTCTTTCATGGAGCCTTCGTGCAGCGGATACGGAAAGCCGCGCGCGTGGACGACGGGCGTGCCTTCGGCGGCCTGTCCCATCATAAGCGAGGCGGCCGCGGCCAGTTCGTCCGCAACGCCGACGACGGTGATTTGCAGTTCGCGCCCGAACAGGTCTTTCCAGCCGCGCTCGTCCATCACCGCGGGGATTCCGCTCAGCCCGATGCACATGCCGACCGTCCCGATGCGCCAGGCGCGTCCATGTGAGTCGACGAGCATGACGCCGATTTTCTTTCCCGTTTTGGACTCGATCTTTTCACGGATCGCGCGTGACGAGGCGTCGGGGTCGCGGGGGAGGAGGAGTACCCCCTCCCCGCCCCCCTCTGTCTCTCCCCCGAAATTCGGAGAATTTGGGGGGAGACGGAGGGGGGTGACATTCGAGTGGTCAATCCCCGCGTTGGCGCAGACGAAGCCGAGACGGTGTTCGACGATGACCGTCCCGGCGCGCACGCGCAGGACCTCGGCGCTTTCCTGCAGGATCAGTTCCGCCAGGCGCGGGTCTTTCTCCGAGCGACGCGCCAACTCGAGCGCGTCTTCGCTCGGCTGGACGGAGGCCAGGTACACCATCTGCCCCTCGGCTTTGCTGACGATCTTCGACGTGACGACGAGGATGTCGCCGTCCGCGAGTTCGATGCCGTTCGCGGCGAGCGCCGAGACAAGAATATCCGCCAGGTCGTCGCCGTGGCGGATAAGGGGAATGTGCTGGAGGGGGGTGAGGGTGAGCATCTTGGTCGGTTGCCAGTGACTGATCACTGATCACTGATTACTGATCACTGTTCACTGATCACTTTCTCTCCGCCCCCGTAATCTTGATCCCCGCGTGCGCGCTTCCATATTTTTTGTTGATGCCGATCAGCACGCTGGTGAGACCTTCGACCACGACGGAGTTTTCGAGCGGACCGGCGTCCCAGCCTGTCAGCCCCGCGGCCTCCACGAGTTTGAGCGTCTCGGCGCGCGCCTCTTTGGATGTGCCAGTCACCAGCACGTCGCACTCCACGTCCGCGTCGGTGAGCAGATGTTCGTGGGAGACGTTCTGGAACGCGGCGCAGACTTGCGCGTCCGCGCCGAGGATCTCGCGCGCTTCCTGCGCGGCGGAGCCCGCCTTCGGCATTTGCACCGTCGCCACTTTCGGCGGGACGAGCGGGACGGTCACGTCAATCAGGATTTTTCCTTTGACCGCGTCTTTCACCGCCTCGAGCGTGGACCGGTGCGCGGCGTACGGGACGGTCAGGACGACGATGTCAGCCTGGCGCGCGGCGTCGAAGTTGCTCATTCCCTGGATGAAGGCTTCGCCCTGAAGCCGGTCCATTAATTCCGAGGCGGCGGCCTCTGCCTTTGCCGCCTCCCGCGACCCGATGTGGACGTGGTAGCCCGCCTTCGCCCAGCGATAGGCGAGCCCTTTGCCTTCCTTGCCGGTGCCGCCGAGGACGGCGACGGTTAACAGAATGGGGGTGTGAGTCATGGTGCGCTCCAATGTGGTGGTGTTGACGTACGCGGGATGCGATCCCGGAGAAATTCAAATTAAAAATGGCTGGGCAGCGCGGCGCCGTCGGATGCCAGTTCCCACAGGGTTTGATAGGCGGCCTCGCGCAGGTCCGAGTCTCGGCTGTGGACGGCCTCGACGATCCGTTTCACGACGTTTTCGCCGGGCGCGCGGCGCAGGCGCTCCAGCGCGGCGAGACGTTCCTCGACGGTCCCGTCCGAGAACGCGTCCAACAGAATATCGGTGGCGGGGACGCCGGGCGAGATGCCCATTCCCTGCTTGCCCGCGTATTCGATCAGCCACTGGGTTTCGGACGGCGGCGTGAGCGGGCGCGGGACGCGCGGGTCGCGCGCGAGCGACCGGCTTTCGATGGCTTCCGCGGCCGAGTTCTTGACGATCCACTGGTCGTCGTTCACCTGCCGGTCTTGCAGGAGTTCGAGCGCCCAGGGTTCGTCCACGCGTGCCAGCCCGTAGACCGCCGAGCGGCGGACGAGGATGTCCTGCATGGTCGCGCCGTCCCTGAGCATGGCGTGACCTTCCTGCGGGTCGTTGGCGAGCGCTTCGGCCGCGGCGCGGCGCAGTTCCTCGTCGCCTTCCAGCAGGGCGTGCGCCACCGCTTCGAGCGCGTTCGTGGATCCCAGAGCGACCAGCGCGAGACAGGCGGCGCGCCGCGCCGCGAGACTGGGCGCCGTAGTGGTGGACGAAAGCAGTTCCAGCGCCTTCGAGTCGCGGATCACGCCGCTCCCCAGCGCGGCCAGCGCGATGAGTTCGAACGAGAGCGATTGCAGCGACTGGCGGAAGAAGGCCGCCGCGCCAGGGTCGCCGCAGAGAGCCAGGGCGGCCATGGCCTGTCCGCGCAGGCCGCGCGGCTGGGTCTCGTCTTGCAGCAGGCGCGCCAGCCCGGCCATCACGCGTCCGCGCCAGGCGGCTTCGCGCGGCGCCTCGCGCAGCCAGCGGGCCGCGGTCAACAGCGGGCGTTGCAGCAGCGGGTCGTCAGAATCGAGCATGGCCTCTGCCACGCGGGTCGCGTCGCCCTGCGAGGCGAGGTAGCGCGCCGCCAGCGTCTTGCCGCCCCAGTCGGGCTGCCGGATCAAGGCGTCGTCGGTCTTGTAAGCGCTCAGGGCGCGCCCGGCGAGGTATCCGCCGAAGATCGGATGCAGGAAGCGCATGAGGCGGTTCGGATGCGTGAGCAGCAGTCCGCTTTCGGACATTTTTCCGAGCAGGCCGCTGGACGGAGCCTGGACCGCGCCCGCTTCTTTTTTCTGGCTGAGCGGACCGGTACCGGCGTTCGGCGCCTCGCCCTCGGCGGGGGGCGTCCCTTCGACGGGTTTTTCCTCCGCCGGTTCGAACGAACGCACCCACTCGCGCGCTTTGCGCGGGTCGAAGATCGGCTGCGCGTTCAACGTCGCCTGCATGGCGAGCGTCTCCAGCGCGGCGGCGGGCGTGTCGGGCGGCGCGACGCGGCGGATGTGCGCGGCGATGGCGTCCTGGACGTGCGGACCGAGGCTGTCCCCGGCGAACCCGCCCCAGATCTTCAACGTCAATTCGAAAGGCGTCAGGTATTGGTTTCCGTATCCGAGCCAGGCTTCGAGCAGGATCGGGTCAATGGCCTCCTGCGTCATCTGCGCCCAGGCCTCGCTTTCGAGGAAGCGCTTCCATAGTCCGCCCCACTTGCGGATGAACTCGGTCTGGCGATGCGCGTCCCAGCCCATCAGGGCGAGCGGCGCAAACCCGAGTTCCAGCAGGCCGTCCATCCGTTCGGGCAGCGCGGTTGCGACGACGCGCGTATCGGGATGAGCCTGGAGCAGCGTCTTCAGAAAATCGCAGACGGTCTTTTGTCCGTCGGCCGGGAGTTCGTCGAAGCCGTCCAGCAACAGAAGCGCCCGTCCGCTTTTGAAGATGTACTGCGCGAAAGACGCCATGCGTCCGACCTCCAGGAAGGAGGTCCGCTCCGCTTCGGCGTCAATGATCGGGTTGAGGATGTTCTGCGGATTGTCCACCGGCAGGGACAGGTCCGCGACGTGGACGAGGAAGGGGACGCGGTCGGCGAGCGCGCCCAACTGCGGGTCGCGGTTGGCCGACAGCGTGGCGAGATGCGCCAGCGCGACCGTCTTGCCGAGGCCGTACGCGCCGACAACGGCGATGTTGCTCCCGCCCGAAAGCGCCTGCGGCAAAGTCAGGGACGGGGCGCGGTAGAGACTCGCCAGTTCGGGCCAGGAGGGGAGGTAGGGCAGAGTTTGGGAGACGATGTCTTCGGGAGGCGGACTCGCGCCCGGCTCGACGCGCGGCGGCGGGGCGATGAACTTCGGCGTCAGGATGATTTCGTCCAGCGCGAAGAGGGGCGCGGCCAGGTGCATCCCCTGGGCGCGGCGCAGCGTGACCCGCCGCAGGTTGTCCTCTATGCCGGTGGAGCGGCGCGCGCGGGCCTCCTCGCGGCGGACGGCCATCCCCGCGCGCCACTCGCGGAACGCGGGACGCATCCGCGCCGCCAGGAACGAAGCGAGGATGCCGAAGACGGCGCCGATGCCGAAGGAGAGAGGGTCAATGTAGAACGGCATGTCCCAGTTTGGATCAATCCGTGAAAAGGATGCGCGCGCAGGTGGGACAGCGCGCGATCTCGCGGCTGACGCGCACGGTCTGCTGTTGCGCGGGCGTGAGCGTGGTCCCGCAGGCCGCGCAAGCCCCGTCGCTGATGACGGCGACGGCCACCCCGCGCTTGTCGCGGCGCAGGGCGTCGTATTGGTCGAGGATGGAGGCTTCGAGCGGCGCGCCTGCGGCTTTGCGTTCGGCCTCCAGACGCTCGAGGCTGCGCGCCAGGGTCTCGCGTTCGCGCGTCAGGTCGCGGGCCTGGGCGCCGAGGCGGGATTCGACTCCGGTCAGCGCGGCCCGCGCCTCGGTCAGGGATGCGCCGGCGTCGTCGTTCGCCAGCATGGCTTCGAGCAGGCGGTCTTCCAGCGTGGCGAGATATTTTTTCAGCGAGGCCGCTTCGTGCTGCAAATCCTGAAGTTCCTTTGGATTGCGGACCGCGCCGCTGTATAGACTGGATTCGGTCTGCTCGATCTTGATGCGCTGGGACTGGGCTTCCGCTTCGGCCTGACGTTGGGCGCGTTCGGTTTCCCGACGCGTTTCCTCCGCCGCGGCGAGGCGTTCGGAGGCGGCGCGCAGTTCCGCGTCGTTGTCGAGCGCGGCGCGGATGGCTTCGAGGCGGGCGCGCGCCCGGTCCATTTGCGTGTCTATCTGCTGGAGGCGGTATAGTCCGAGGGCAGCGCTCATGGGGTGATTATAAAACAGAAACCAGGTTTCTCGAAGAAACCTGGTTTCTGCGCGTTACTGTGTCGATACGTTGAAATAATTGTAGACGGCTTGCGAGATCTGGCCGAAGAGTTTGTTGGCGTTGTCGAAGACGATCTGGACGGGGTGATAGGTGTAGACCGCGATGACGTAGTTGCCGCCCGGCGAGTAGACGATGGCCGCGTCGCTGACGTTGTTGATGACGCCCGCGTTGTTGGTGATCCAGCCGTGCTTGTGGGCGATGCGCGTCCCTTCGGGGACGCCCGCCTGCAGGAGCGCGCCGAGTTTGTCCTGCACGAGGATCTCGATCATCTGCTGGCAGACCTGCTGGCTGATCTTGCCGGGGAAGACGGCCATCAGCGCGCCGCCGTTCTTGTCCGCGCATTGGTAGAGGTCTTCGAGTAATATACCCATGTCCGAGGGCGTGGTCTGGTTGTAGTCGTCGGGGTTGGCGCTCACGTCGACGCGCGAGTTGGAGGGCGTGGTCATTCTCTGGAGCAGGGGCGCGCCCTGATAGAAATAGCCCGCCATGAAGGTGTTTTCAAGGCCGAGGGCTTTCATCTTTTCGGTGACGAGGAGCGGACCGCGGTTCTCGTCCAGCGCGGCCATGAATTTATCCGCGGGCGGGTTTTCGGAGCGGCGGATCATGTCTACCATCGCGTCGAGAGTCTTTTGGTCGAGGGCGGCCGCGCCGAACTGGCTGTAGTACGAGATCATGATGGGAATCTTGGCGGTGGAGGAGGCGGTAAAGGCCACGTCGGGTTGGACGGAGATCGGCTGGCCGGCGTTCTCGGCGAAGTGGATCTCCTGTCCAGTTTGCAGGTCGAGCATGTACAGGCCGACGAGGCCGTCGAAGTCGTTGAGCTGGATGATCTGTTTGAGCAGGATTTCGAGATTGTCGAGGGTGGGATGCGCCGCGGCCGTGCGGATGGAGGTCAGCGCGACGGCGCGGCTGGAGGGGGAGCGCAGGGCGTCTTCGATGAGGGTGACGGCGCGCTCCACGTCGAGGGTCTGGCCGGGCGCGCCGGGCAGGAAGTTGGTGGTGCCGGGAATCGGCTGGGCCGGGGCGGGAGGCGTGTCGTAGCGGAGGGCGATCTCGTTCTGGAGGTAGTCGCGCAGGCGCGCTTCCGAGAGTTCGGAGACGAGCGGGACGTCGGCCGCGGCGGGCGGACGGTTCCAGAGGTAGTCCCAGAATCCGCCCCAGAAGGAAGCGCCGGTGCGGGTCAGGTCTGCGGCGGCGAGCATGGCGTCCATGTTCACCTGGAATCCGACCTGGCTGGGCGTGATGAGGATGTTCGATCCCAGGTACTCCACCATGACCGGCGAGGTATAGACTTGCAGGACGCGCTGGGAGGCCGTGGCCGGGTCCACGCCGCCGACCGGGACTCCGGCGATGGTCATCCCGGCGGGGTAACTGTTCCGCTGGCGGCTGTAGCCGACGAGGGAGACGATGGTCAGGATGACGGCGGCGCTGAGGAACAGGGCGGAAATACCGCGTAAGATCAGGGGGAAGTTTCGGCTTTTCATTCTCACCAAAGCATGACGAATGTCACGAAAAAGTATAACATATTCACTGGGGGGAGTTGTGCTAGAATGGAAGGCGGCAGGCGGCAGGAAAATCCAACGATAAGGAATGAGACATGCTTCGCTCCTTTCTGATCTATCTTTCCAAGGCGCAGTGGGCGCAGAACATTGTGACGGGCTGGTCGTTCGCGTGGAAGGCGGCCTCCCGCTTTGTGGCGGGGGAAAAGACGGAGGATGCCGTCCGCGTCGTCCGCGACCTGAACGCCAAAGGAGTCAACGCCACGCTCGACCATCTCGGAGAGCATACCTCCACGGCCGACGAGGCTGCCCAGGCTACGCAGGATATCCTGGCGATCCTGGACGAAATCGAAATGGCGGGCGTGCGCGCCAACGTCTCCATCAAACTGACGCAGATCGGCATGGGGCTGGACGAATCGGTCTGCCGCGAGAACCTCCAGCGCATCCTCCAGCGCGCCAGGGAACACGGCAACTTCATCCGCATTGATATTGAAGACACGCCCTACACCGACACGACGCTCGCCATTTACCAGTCCATGCTGGAGCGCGGCTTCACGAACCGTCACTTCGGCATGGCGGTGCAGTCCTATCTCTACCGCGCCGAGGCGGATACGAAAGCCCTGCTCGCGAACAAGACCACCATCCGGCTGGTCAAGGGCGCGTACAAGGAACCGCCCGAAAAAGCCTTCCCGAAGAAGGCGGACGTGGACGCCAACTACGACCTGTTGACGCGGCTGCTGATTGACGCCTCCCTCGCGGACCGTTCGAAATTGAGCGAAGACGGACGCGTCCCGCCCATCCCCGTGATCGCCACGCACGACGAAAAGCGCATCGAGTTTACCGTCTCGTACGCGAACAAAGTCGGCCTCCCCAAAGACGGGCTGGAATTCCAAATGCTCTACGGCATCCGCCGCGATTTGCAGGAGAAACTGGCAAAGGACGGATACCCCGTGCGCGTGTACGTCCCCTTTGGCACGCATTGGTATCCGTACTTCATGCGGCGGCTGGCGGAGCGGCCGGCGAACATCTGGTTCTTCATCTCGAATTTCTTCAAAGGATAAGCGCGTCCGTCCCGCGGACGGACAATCCCTGCAACCCGTTCTCCCGTCGGGAAACGGGTTTCGGCGTTTCTGTGGTTTAATTACCCCATGACCCGTTCCTTCGCCCTCGTCACCGGCGGCGCGCATCGGCTCGGCAGGGACTTTGCCCTGTCGCTCGCGCGCATGGACTATGACATCCTCCTGCATTTTCACTCCGCCGAAGACGACGCCCGACGCGTGAAAGCCGAGATCGAAGCGTTGGGCAGGCAGGCGCATCTTTTGAAAGCCGATCTTTCCAACCCCGAAGAAGTTCACTCCATCTTCGAGCAAATAACATTCATCCTTCGGCCTTCAGCCTTCATCCTTCGAGTTCTGGTGAACTCCGCGGCCGTCATGTCGGCGGGACATCCGCGCGACCTGACCCTCGAAGACTGGGATTCCGCCCTGAACCTGAACCTGCGCGCGCCGTTCCTGATGGCGCAAGCGGCCGCGCGGCTGATGACCTCCGGCGGACTGATCGTCAACGTGAGCGACATCGGCGCGCAGAAGGCGTGGAGCCGCTACCCGGCGTACACGGTCAGCAAGTCCGCGCTCGAGTCGTTGACCAAAGTGTTGGCGCGGGCGTTCGCGCCGTCCATCCGCGTCAACGCCATCGCGCCGGGACTCGTCTACCCGTCGGACGCGGTTACGCCCGAGGTGTGGGAGCGGCTGACGGCGCGGCTGCCGCTCCAACGTCCCGCGCGCGGCGAGGAGATCGCGTCCGCGCTCGAATTCCTCGTCAGGAACGAGTACGTCACTGGACAGACGATCGTTGTGGATGGGGGTTACTCCCTTGTTTGAAATCGCCAATTACCATTTACCAGGAGAAGCCATGTCCGAGCCGACCGAACTTGCCGATAAACTTAAATCCGAGGGCGAACGCTTTGTCGAGATTTTCTCCGCGCTGACGGACGCCGACTGGCGGACGGACGTTTACACCGAGGGGACGGTCTGGACCGTCCGCAATGTGCTTTCGCACTTCGTCACATCCGAGCGCGGACTGGTTCAACTCTTCGAGCAGATCCGGCTGGGCAGCGCGGGCGCGGCGGACGATTTTTCGATTGACCGCTACAACGCCTCCCAGCAGGAGAAGACCAAAGACGCGTCCCCGTCCGAATTGCTGGAGCAATACAAATCCGTGCGCGCGGACACGGTGACGTGGGTTTCGGGGTTGCAGGAATCTGACCTCGAAAAGACCGGCCGCCATCCGTTTCTGGGACAGACCACCCTCCGCGAGATGGTGAAGATGCTGTACCTGCACAACCAGATCCACTACCGCGATATCAAGAAAGCGTTGAAAAAATAACCAACGCGCGCCCACTGCCCACTGCTTACTGATCACTGATCACTGCTAACTGCTCACTGCTTACTGCCACCAATGACCCTCCTCCGCCCTCTCCACCTCTTCTTCCTCGCTCTCGCCTATTCCCTCGGCGCGGCCATTGCCGACTACCTCGGGCTGGCCTTCTCGCTTTCGGCCTTCGCTCTCGGCCTGGCAGGGATTTGTCTCGCGCACGCCAGCATGAACCTGCTTGCCGAGGTCTTTCGTCCCGCCAACGAACCGCTCGTCCCCGGACAGCCTCACGCCGAGCGCGTCTACCTGCGCGACCGACTCCTCGTCGTCTCCATCGGCCTGCTTGCCGCGGCCGCGGCGCTGGCTTATCGGCTCTACCACATCCAGCGTCTTCCGCTCCCCGCATTCGCGGCCCTCGCGCTTTCGCTTTTCATCCTTTTCGCGTATTCCGTCCCGCCGCTCGGTCTCGCCCGCCGCGGCTTCGGCGAACTGCTCCTCGCCGCGCACATCGGCTACGTGGCTCCGCTGCTCGGATTCGTCCTCCAGGCCGGGGACTTCCATCGCCTCGTCCCCATCCTCGCGCTCCCCGTCACCGCGCTCGCCCTGGCCTACTTCCTCGTGCTGGACTTCCCCTCCTTCGCCGAGGATCTCAAGTACGAACGTCTCACGCTCCTCACCCGTCTCGGCTGGCAGCGCGCCATCCCGCTTCATCACGGACTCGTCCTCGCCGCCTTCCTCCTCCTCGCCGCCGCGCCGCTCTTCGGGATTTCCCTTCGCCTTATCTGGCCTGCTTTTCTCACCCTGCCTTTTGCTATCTTTCAAATCTACCTCCTCCGCAGCCTCGCGCTGGGCGCGCGTCCGCTTTGGAAGCCGCTCGCCGTCGCAGCCGCCGCCCTCCTCGCCCTGACCATCTACCTCCTCGCCTTCTCTCTCTACCTCCGCTGACCGACCACTCGACTACCCGACTACCCAACTACGAGACCGCCCATGCCTCAATTCCTGACCCTCCTCCCGCCCGACGAAGCCCGCGCCATCCTCCTCTCGCATCTCGCGGGACCTCTGCCTGATTCTGTTTCGATGGACTCGTCCCTCGCTTTGGGCCGCGTCCTCGCCGAAGACATCCTCGCCCCGCATCCGCTCCCCGAGTTCCCGCGCTCCACCGTGGATGGTTACGCCGTCCGCGCCAGCGACACCTTCGGCGCGAGCGAATCCCTGCCCGCGTACCTGACCCTGATCGGCGAAATCCCCATGGGCGCGCCCGCGGACCTCGTCCTCGCGCCCGGTCAATGCGCGTTGATCCACACCGGCGGGATGTTGCCCTCCAGCGCCGACGCGGTGGTGATG
>DKTP01000148.1 GCA_002473085.1 Anaerolineales bacterium UBA7227 | reverse complement strand
CACCCCCGCGCCGCCGCCGCTGCTTGAGGAGAATCCCGAGCTGAAGAAAAACGAGATCAAGCAGGTGGACTGGGCCGCCGAAGGCGCCGACGCTACCATCGTCCGAACCGTGACGAAGAACGGCGCGGTCTACTTCACCGACACCTTCGCCACGCATTACGAACCCTGGCAGGCCGTCTGTCAATATGGCCCCGACACCGAGGACCCCGAAAAACTGGCGAAGAAACGCGGCCTGTGCCAGCCGCCGTTGTAACGCGCCGCCGTAACGCAAATTACCAATTTGCGCTGCATGGTAAAATTCCAGCCTGTTGAAAACGGAGAAAATATGATCAGCAAAGAACTGCTCGAAATCCTGCGTTGCCCCAACTGCGTCCGCGAAAAGAGCGGCCTGCTCACGCTCCATAAAGACGCCTGGCTGGTTTGCGCCGAATGCGGGCGCAAATACCCCATCGTGGACGACATCCCCGTGATGCTCATAGACGAGGGCGATAAATGGATCGCAACCCCGGTTGAAAGCCTGCCCATCCCGCCGCCGGAGAAATAATGCTGGAAGCGCTACTGGTCGAACTGACCAGCGGCGACGACGCCCGCGCCGAATCCGCCGTCCCGCGCCTGGCCGCGCTGGGCAAGGAGACGGTCATCCCGTCTCTGCGCGGGCTGCTCGACTCGCCCGAGGCGGACATCCGCTGGTGGGCCGCGCGGACGCTGGCCTCGCTTCCCTCCCTCGACCCGGGCCTGCTCCTGCCCCTTCTGAGCGACGCGGCCCCCGAAATCCGTCAATGCGCGGCGCTGGGACTGTGCAGCCACCCGTCCGAGGCCGGCATCCCGGCTCTCATCCGCGCCTTATCCGACCCTGATAATCTTGCCGCCGACCTGGCCGCGCGGGCCTTGATCGCGGTCGGGGAGCCTGCGACTGAGAGCCTGCTCGCGGTCCTGAAAGAGGCGGGGCAGCCCGCCAGGATTCTCGCCATGCGCGCGCTCGCCGAAATCGCCGACCCGCGCGCCATCCGCCCGATGATCGAAGCCATGTCCGAAGAATCGGCCATGCTGCAATACTGGGCCGAGACCGGCTTGGAGCGGCTCGGCGTGAATATGCTTTACGTGAAACCTTGAGTGACAATGAAAATCAATTTGCCGAAAATGAAAATTCCAAAGCCGGCTTTTAAGCGTCCCTCCGCGGGCGGCGTTATCTTCTGGGTAATCGCCATTGGATTGGGCGCGGCCGCCTTCATCCTCGCCCGCAACGTCTTTACCTGCTGGACGATCACCAGTCTGCCGGGCGTGTCGCCGGATGCCTGCGGAGCGAGCGCCGCCAACCTGCCTTCGTTCAACCCGCAGGGGACGCCGGTCGGCGCGCCGGAGGCCGCCACTCCGCAGCCGGCCGCCCCGGTGGACGTCCCGCCGCCCAGTTGGGACGGCGGCAGCCGCGTCAACCTGCTGTTCATCGGCATCGACGCCCGCGACTGGCAGGCCGGCGTCGGCGCGCCGCGCTCAGACACATTGATCCTGTTCACAATTGATCCCATCTCGAAGACCGCAGGCATGCTTTCGATCCCGCGCGACATGTGGGTAAACATTCCCGGCTCCGGCTATGGACGCATCAACATGGCTTACTCCATC
This sequence comes from Anaerolineales bacterium UBA7227, assembly GCA_002473085.1. GTDB lineage: Bacteria > Chloroflexota > Anaerolineae > Anaerolineales > Villigracilaceae > Denitrolinea > Denitrolinea symbiosum. Next base: position 10,929 of record DKTP01000148.1, on the reverse strand, counting down.
GGCACGGGCGCAAAACTGCCGGGCGGCGGCCCCGGTCTGGCTATGCAGACCGTGTCGCAGTTCCTGGGCGTGCCGGTCAATTACTATGCCCAGGTGGACTTTGGGACCTTCATCGCCATGATCGACACCATCGGCGGGATCGACCTTGAAGTGCGGGAACGCCTCGTGCTGGACCCGGTCGGCACGGGCAAGGACCACGTAGTAATCACGCCTGGTAATCGTCACCTCGTGGGCTGGAAGGCGCTCGCGTACGCGCGCACCCGCGAGCAAAGCAAAGGCGGCGACGTGGACCGCGCCAAACGCCAGCAGGACATCATCTTTGCCATCATGGATAAGGTCCTCAGCCCGGATTATTTCCCGACCTTCGTGAAACAGGCCCCCGGGTTATACGAGTTAATGGCTTCTGGCATTCACACCAACCTGTCCTTTGAAGACGGTTTGAAACTGGCAGTCTTGCTGCAGAGCATCCCGCGCGCGAACATCAGGACCGGCGTGATTGACTACGACATGATCACCATGAGCGGAACCACTTTGAACGGGGAGGCCGCCAGCGTCTTCAAGCCCAAACCCGACCAGATCCGCATTCTGCGCGACGAGATCTTCGGCGGCGGCGCGGTGGGCGCGATGGCCGCAGGCGACCCGGTGGCGCTCTCGAGCCAGGAAGGGGCGCGCATCCGCGTCGTCAACGGCTCGTACGCGGCGGATTTCGGCCAGCGGACCTCCGCTTATTTTCAAAGCCTGGGACTGAACGTGACCGAGCTGGGCAGCGGCGGCCCGTACGACCGCACGACGGTGATTTTATACTCCCCCAAGTTGTACACCATGCGCTTCATGCTCTACTTGTTTGGACTGAACGGCAACTCGGGTACGTCGCAAATCAAGTTCGAACCCAACCCGTCTTCGCCGGTAGACGTGGAGATCCGCCTCGGCAACGACGTAGCGAACTCCAACGTCATCCCATGACCGATCAAGGCCGGGCCTCCCCGGCCTTTTTCATCCATGCTGTTCACTTTCTTTGTCTCCCTCCTCGTCGGCGTCGCCTGCCTGTATCGGGGTTACGCCGCTGACGGCCGCTTTCACTGGCTGACCTGGTTCCTTGTCCTGGGGGCTTTCTGGGCGCTCGCGCAGGTCCGAGGCTGGCGCTGGTTCGCGCCAATCGGCTTATTCGCGTCCCTGTTTGCCGCCGGCTATGGACTCTGGATCGCCCTCCCCGCCGGCTGGATGCTGGCCGGCGCGCTGGGGACGCTCTTCGCCTGGTACGTGGCAGACTTCGAGCGCCGCTTGCGCGTCTCCGCGCCAGACGACGCGCCCGGGCTGCGGACGCGTCGTCTCCTGCGCCTCGGCGCGCTGACCTCCCTGGCGCTGGCCTGGACCCTTCTGAAGATGGTCTATTGGTGGAAATTTTCGCTCGAATGGCTGGCCTATGTCGCCATCCTCGCCGCGCTGGGGACAAGTTACCTTGTGCTTCGGCTCCAACGCGAGGGCGACTAGCGCATCAACAAATTAAAGTTGTAGGACAAATTGCCAGTTTGTCGAGCGCTACAACTTAACCTGGCCGCGACATTGGACTTTGAAAATTTACGCGGGGCGGATAGCTTCGTCCTTCCTCCTTCCTCGTCAAAACGACTTTTTTCAAAGGCGATCCATGGCAACCTTCCCATATACCCGCCTGGTGGTGGTCGGCGTCACCGGCGCGGGCAAATCCATGCTGGCCGAAAGACTTGCGCGCGCCCTGAAACTGGACTTCATAGAATTGGATGCCCTGCATTGGCGGCCAAACTGGGTCCCCGCCCCAGACGAGGAATTTCGCGCCCTGGTCGCGGACGCCGCGCAAAAGCCGCGCTGGGTTGTCGCGGGCAACTACAGCATCGTCCGCGACATCACCTGGCCGCGCGCGCAGGCCGTCGTCTGGCTGGATTACTCGCTCTGGACGGTCTTCTGGCGGCTGACGCGGCGCATTTTCCGACGCTGGTGGAGGCGGGAGTTGTTGTGGGGCAGCAACCGCGAGACGCTCTGGCATCATTTTAAACTCTGGTCAGACGACTCGCTCTGGCATTGGCTTTTCAAAACCTACCAGCGGCGCAAACGCGAATATCCCCTGTTGTTTGCCCAGCCGGCATACGGACATCTGCGCGTGTTCCGTTTCTCGACGCCCGAAGAGACGGAGGCCTGGTTCGCAAGCCTGCAAAGTTGACCGACACGCAGTTCGCGGCGTGAAGGCGCCAAGCGGGAGCGCCGCAGCGCGAGTCCCCGCTCATATCCGTCATAACGCCGCCGCTTCGAAGCAGTACTTTCAAAACCGAGAACAGGGCGCTTTTTCACGAAACTATGATACGATTCAGTCATCATACTTTTGGGTGAGACTATGTTTAACCTTCCCGATTCTGAAATCCTCCCGCTTTCCAGGGAACACGTCTTCTACACCTGGTCGGCTCAGGCCAAAGTGAACCCCATCGCGGTCAAACGCGCCAAAGGGGTCTACTTTTGGGACGTGGACAACAAACGCTATCTCGACTTCAACTCGATGACGATGTGCGTCAACATCGGACACGGCGACGAACGCGTCATCCGGGCGATGCAGGAACAGGCGGCGGAACTACCCTACGCCGCGCCGGGCATGACGACGAGAATCCGCGCCATCGCCAGCAAGGCCCTCGCGGACATCACCCCCGGCGGGCGGCTGAGTAAAATCCTTTTCACCCTCGGCGGGGCGGACGCGAATGAGAACGCCATCAAACTGGCGCGCGGCTACACCGGCCGCTTCAAAATCCTGACGCGTTACCGCTCCTATCACGGCGCGACGATGGGCGCGATGGCCGCCACTGGCGACCCGCGCCGTCACGCCTGGGAGCCGGGGACGATGCCCGGCGTGGTCCACTTCCTTGACCCGTATCGCTACCGCTCCACTTTCCACCGCCTCAACCCCGACATTTCGGAGGAAGACTTTACCCGCGATTATCTCAACCACCTCGAAGAGATCATCCGCTACGAGGGACCCGAAACCATCGCCGCAATTTTGATGGAATCGGTCACGGGGACGAATGGCGTCATCATCCCGCCCGAAGGCTACATGCAGGGCGTGCGCGCGTTGTGCGACAAATATGGCATCGTGATGATCGCCGACGAGGTGATGAGCGGTTTCGGGCGCACGGGGAAGTGGTTCGCCGTCGAACATTGGGACGTCGTCCCGGACATCATAACGATGGCGAAGGGACTCACGTCCGCGTACGCGCCGCTGGGCGCGGTGGCGATGAAGCCCGAGATCGCCGCGGCCTTCGACCAGCGTGTGTTCGAGGGCGGGCTGACGTACACGTCGCATCCCGTCTCGTTGGCGGCGGCGGTGGCGAATATCCATGTGATGAGGGAGGATAAACTCGTCGAACGCGCGGCCGCTTTGGGTCCGGTTTTGAAGCGGATGTTGAACGACCTCGGGGAGGCGCATCCCTCCGTCGGCGATGTCCGCTCGATCGGGCTGTTCGGCATCGTCGAATTGGTGCGCGACCGAAAGACGAAGGAACCGATGGCGCCGTGGAACGGAACGTCGCCGGAGATGGCCGCGTTGCGGAAGTATTGTCTCGACCATGGCCTCTTCTTAAGTACGCACTGGCACACGGCGCTGGTCATCCCGCCTTTGATCATTGACGAGGCGCAGTTGGCGGAGGGGATGTCGGTGTTGAGCGAAGCGTTGGATTTTGCCGACGAGGCTGCTAAATGAATTTGTCCTACGCGACCTGGTTGACGGTATCTGGCGTGGTGGCCCTGCTGGTGGCTGGGTCGGCCTGGAAACGCCGCTCCGCGCCGGTCGCGCCCGCCTTGTTCGCATTGATGATCTCGCTGGCGTTCTGGTCGCTGACCTATGCCGTCTCCTGGGTCGTCCCGTCCGACGCGGCGGGGATCTTTTGGCTGAAGCTGACCTACCTGGGAGCCGCCACCGCGCCGCTGGCTTTCTTCGTCCTGGTCCTTTATTTTGTGGATCGCTACGCCTGGTTGACGAGAAAAGCGTATATTCTGCTGATGGCCATCCCGGCGTTGACCATTTTGCTGTTGTGGACGGACCCCTGGCACCACTTATTCTTTGGCAATTATCCGGTGGTCGAGAGAGGCTCAATTTACAACGGCGGGCCGTGGTTCTATATTAATTTGTCGTATTCATACGCCCTGGTCATGGCGGGATTCTATTTGCTGGCGCGGGCGTTTCTGCGCTCTTCGCAGTTCTATCGGGGGCAAACGCGCCTCATGCTGATCGGGGCGTTCGTGCCCTGGCTGGCGAATTTCTTCATGTTCTTTGGACAACGCGCCATGACCCGCCTGGATTTGACGCCGGTGGCGTTCACGTTCACGGGGCTGCTCTTTGCGTATGGCATCTTCGGCTATCGCCTGATGGACCTGATCCCGGTCAGCCGCGATGTGTTGGTGGAGAATATGGACGACGCCATCCTGGTGGCGGATACCGACTGGCGCGTGGTGGATATCAACCCGAAGGCGCTCGAACTTGCCAATCCCGGGCTGAACACCCCCATCGGCAAGCCGCTGGGAGAAGTGTTTTCCCGCTGGCGTCATATTTTTTCCAATATTTCGGATGCGGACAACCAGCTGGAAGTCAAACTGGATCTCCCTCCTTTTTCCACCCTGGACCTGCGCATTGCCGCCGTGAAGGACCGTCAAGGTCAGGCGGTGGGGAAACTGGTCACCTGGCGCGATATCAGCCCGCTCAAGCAGGTCGAAGAGAAATTGCGGATCTTCTTCCACGCGGTGGAGCAGAATCCCGTCGCGGTTTTGATCACCGATCCCGATGGGCGCATTGAATATATCAATCCCCGCCTGACGCAGCTGACCGGGTACAGTCTGGACGAAGTACGCGGAAAGAATCCGCGCATTTTGCAATCGGGCGAGACGCCCCTGGAACTCTACGAAAACTTGTGGAATACGATCAAGGAAGGACGAGTCTGGGAGGGCGAAGTGCTGGATCGGAAAAAGAACGGGGAAGTGTACTGGGTCTACGAACTGATCGCGCCGGTGCTGGACAAGAACGGGAACGTGACGAATTTCATCGCCATGCAGCAGGACATCACCTTAAGCAAAAACACCGAGATGGAACTGCGTATTGTCAACGAACGCCTGCAAGCCAAACTGGAGGAAGTGGAACGGCTCCACGAACAACTGCGGGAAGAGTCCATTCGAGACGGGCTGACGCGCCTGTTCAACCGCCGTTACATGGAAGAGACGCTCGAACGGGAGATTTCGCGCAACGAGCGCGAACCGCGTTCTGTCAGCGTGGTGATGATGGACGTGGACCTGTTCAAGACCATCAACGATTCCTTCGGGCATCAGGGCGGGGACGCCGTCCTGCAAACGCTGGGGACGATGCTGCTGGAAAACACGCGTCTCAGCGACATCGCCTGTCGCTACGGCGGCGATGAAATGCTGGTGGTGCTGCCGGGCGCCACGCGCGAGGTGGCGTGCGCCCGGGCTGAAGAGTGGCGGGCGGCCTTCTCGCAGATGACCTTTACGTTCGGCGGAAAAACAATGCGGGCGACGCTCTCCCTGGGCGTCGCCTCCTTCCCGGACCAGGCGCGCTCCTCGTCCGAATTGCTGATCGCGGCCGATAAAGCGCTGTATTGGGCGAAGATGAATCGCAACCTGGTGGTGGCTTACGATTCAGCCAAAATGTTGGGCCAGATGAGCCGCTCGGACGACATCCGGTAGGCCGGGCGTAATAAGCGTTGGGGACGAGGCGTCTTTCACAACGGAAAAATAACATACACAGGATGATCTCATGTCTCAGGAAAATCACACAAAAATATTAATCCTCGGCTCCGGCCCGGCCGGCTTCTCGGCCGCGCTTTACGCGGCGCGGGCGGAGCTGGCCCCCGTACTTTTGACCGGCTCCCAGCTGGGCGGGCAGGCCGCGTTGACCTACACCATCGAGAACTACCCCGGTTTTCCCGGCGGCGTCGGCGGGGCGGAATTGGGCGAGTTGTTTCAGAAGCAGGCGGAATACTTCGGGACGCACGTGGAGTTCGACACGGCGAACAAAGTGGACCTGTCGGCGCGGCCGTTCAAGGTCGCGACCGACGCGGGGGAGTACGAGGCCGATACGTTGATCGTCACGACGGGCGCCAGCCCGATCCACCTCGATGTCCCGGGCGAGGACGCGCTGCTCGGACGCGGCGTTTCGTATTGCGCCACCTGCGACGGCGCGTTCTTCAAGGATAAGAAAGTGGTCGTCGTCGGCGGCGGGGACAGCGCGCTGGAGGAAGGCCTGTTCCTGACGCGTTACGCCTCGTCCGTGACCATTGTCCACCGCCGCGACGAGTTGCGCGCCGGCGCGATCTTGCAGATGCGCGCCAAGGAACACCCCAAAGTGCAGTTCATCTGGGATACGGTCGTGACGGAGATTCTCGGCGCAGACAAGACGGAGGCCGTGCGCTTGAAGAACGTGAAGACCGGCGAAGAGACGGTCTTCGATGTGGACGGCATCTTCATCTTCATCGGCCATACGCCGAACACGGAGATCTTCCAGGGGCAGTTGAAACTGGACGACCGCGGCTATATCGAGGTGGATCACTTGATGCAGACCAGCGTCCCCGGCGTGTTCGCAGCGGGCGAGGCGGCGGACCCGCATTTCCGGCAGGTGGTCACCTCGGCCGGGATGGGAGCCGCGGCCGCCATCCAGGCGACGCGCTTCCTCGAAGCGGAGACCGGTTGAACGTAGGCGTGAAGCGAGGAGAGACTTTTCCGAATCCGACGGAAGAGTCTCTCTTTTTGTCGGAATGTCATGTATTTGTATCCCAAAAAAGTGACAAATTCGACTTTTCGCGCGTCAAAGTCTGGAATAGAATTCAAAAACTACAAAATTTGGAGGAGCGATGAAAAAGATTTCGATCATCGGCGCGGGGATGACTGGTTCGACTGCCGCGCACTGGCTGGCTGAACGCGAACTGGCCGACGTTGTTCTGGTGGACGTGGTGGAGGGGATGCCGCAGGGCAAGGGCCTGGACCTGCTGGAAGCCATGCCGATCGTCGGCAAGGATTCGTCCATCATCGGCACGAACGATTACGCCGACACCAAAGATTCGGACATCGTCATCATCACCGCGGGCGTGGCGCGCAAACCTGGCATGAGCCGCGACGATCTGTTGACGATCAACGCGGGGATCGTGGGGACGGCCGCGACCGAGACGCTGAAGTATTCGCCGAACGCGTTCTATATTGTGCTGACCAACCCGCTCGACACGATGGCCTATCTCACGTTGAAGAAGACCGGCCTGCCACGCGAGCGCGTCATCGGGCAGGCGGGGATCTTGGACTCGGCGCGGATGCGCGCTTTCGTCGCGCTGGAGACGGGCGTGAGCGTGGAAAACATCCAGTGTTACGTGCTGGGCGGGCACGGCGACGAGATGGTTCCGCTGACGCGTCACTCGAACATCGCGGGGATCCCGCTGCGCGACTACATCCCCGCCGACAAACTCGCGGCCATCGTCAACCGCACGCGCAAGGGCGGCGGCGAAATCGTCAACCTGTTGAAGACCGGCTCGGCGTATTACGCGCCGGCCGCGGCGGTGGCGCAGATGGCGGAGGCGATCCTCAAGGACAAGAAGTTGATCGTCCCGTGCGCGGCGTACATGCAGGGCGAATACGGGCTGGAAGATATGTTCTTCGGCGTGCCGGTGATTCTCGGCGCGGGCGGCATGGAAAAGATCGTCGAATATCAATTCGACGCCGACGAGAAGGCCATGTTCGAGAAGTCCGCCGCCTCGGTGAAAGAGACGCACGATGCGTTGAAGAAGCTGGTTCAACTCTAACTCGTCATCGCGGGCGGAGCGCGGCGCTCTCAAACGACGCCGCGTCGCTCGCGCCTCGCAATGACGAAATATTGTTATGGAGATGAGACATGATATTACACGACAAAATCGCCGAGCAACTTCCCGCCTGGCGCGAACGCATCAGGGTTTTGGCGAAGGATCACGCCGACGTGGCGGTGGAGCAGGTGACGATCGGGCAGATCGTGGGCGGGATGCGCGATATCAAATCCCTGTTGACCGATATTTCGTACGTTGATCCCGCCGAGGGCATCCGTTTTCGCGGTATGTCCATCCCCGAGGCATTGAAGGCGCTTCCGAAGAACCGCGGCAACAAAATGCCGCTGGTCGGCGGTCTGTACTATTTGCTGATGGTCGGCGAAATCCCCAGCAGGGAGCAGGCTCTCGAAGTGGAAGCGGAATGGGCGAAGCGCGCCGAACTGCCCGATTATGTTTACAAGATGTTGAAGGTCATGCCGAAGGACACGCACCCGATGATCCTGTTCACGCAGGCGGTGATGGCGATGGCGCGCGATTCGGTCTTTACGAGAAAATACCATGAAGGCATGAAGAAGGATTCTTACTGGGAACCCGCGCTCGACGATAGTCTCGATCTCACCGCCAAACTCCCCGTCATCGCGGCGTTCATCTATCGCATGAAATATTTCGGGGAGAAGGCCCGGCCGCGCTACAATCCCAAATTGGATTTCGGCGCGAACTTCGCGCGTATGATGAAGGTCCCGGACAGGAAGGGCTACGCGGAACTTGCCCGGCTGTACTTCATCCTGCACTCCGACCACGAGTCGGGGAACGTCTCGGCGCACGCGACGCACCTGGTCGGTTCGTCTCTCTCGGATATTTTCTTCGCTTTCTCGGCCGGGCTGAGCGGACTCGCGGGTCCCCTGCACGGACTCGCCAACCAGGAGTGCCTCGCCTGGCTGCTGGACGTCCATGCGAAGTTTGGCGGCGTCCCCTCGCGCGACGAACTCTATAAATTTTCGTGGGACACGCTCAACAGCGGCAAGGTCATCCCCGGCTATGGGCACGCCGTCCTGCGCGTCCCCGATCCGCGCTTCACCGCGCAGATGGAATTCGCCAAGAAGAATTTCCCGCAGGATGAACTCGTTCGTCTCGCCGATATGGTCTTCGACGTGGTCCCCGCCGTTTTGAAGGAGCAGGGCAAAGCCAAGAATCCCGCGCCCAACGTGGACGCCATCAGCGGTACGCTGCAATATTATTACGGCGTGCGCGAATTCGACTTTTACACCGTCCTGTTCGGCGTCGGGCGCGCCCTCGGCGTGACGTCCAACTACGTCTGGGCGCGCGCTCTGGGACAGCCCCTCGAGCGTCCGAAGTCGGTGACCACCAGGATGCTGGAAGACGCGGTGGAACGGGCGAAGCCGGCCGGGGGCGATTAAGATCGTGCCAACCGCCGCGCGGTCTGCAAAGGCAGACCGCGTCTACAAAGCAAACTCCCGAAGTCGTTCGGACCTCGGGAGTTTTTTCTTCAACCGCTTTGTCTCATGGCGCGGCGCCGACGATCTCGCACTGGAGCGGCTGGGTGGCGATCACCTGGCAGTCCACCCAGTCTCGCTTGAATTTCACCAGCACGTGGACGTCCATGAATATGCGGTCGTATTCGCTCAGGATCAGCCGGTAATCGGGCGTGACCGACGCGTCTATGGCGCGGAACGCTCCGACGTGTCTTTGACGCGCCTCGGCGGGGTCCATCTCCCGGCCGCGATGGTCAACGATGAACTGGATCGTGCCGTCGAGCGACACGGTCGGTTCGCGCATGGACTTGTTGACCACCCCATCGTCCACGAGGTAGCCCGCAAGCGCCATCAAGACCAGGCAGGCGAAGATCGGCGCGAGTTTCCCGAAGATCGAAGTCGAAAAGACCGCCGGCTCGCTCATCGGGAGTTGCAGGATGCCCGCCACAGCCACGAAGATTCCCATCCAGGCGTACGCCAAAAGGACGCGCCCTCCGAGATCGCCGTAATCCGTATAATTGAGCAGTCCGCCCAGCCGGGGTTCGAGCAGCGACATGGCTTTTGGCAGGATCGTCAACGGCAGGTTGACGGACAGCCACGAAAAAACGAACGCGCTCGCCAGCCAGACCGGCAGGGCCAGCAGGGGTTTGTTCAGCCGCGCCGCCAGCCAGCCCGCGGCTGCGCCCGTGACCATGCAGGCGGCCGCGCCGATGGCGAACTTCAGCCAGGGGAACAGTCCGTGGTGCGCGCTCAGGATGTACGAATCGACGCCCCAGGTGAAAAAGGCGAATCCCAGTCCCAGGGATAGCCCGTACCAGGCGCCATATTGGTATTTTGCCCGCAGGATGTCCGGGCGTTCGAAGCGTAAATTCAGCGGCTGTAATTTCATGGGTTTAGGCGCGTGCATCCAACGCCGCGATGTTTATGTTTGCGACCGTCCCAACCGGCCTGGTCACAAACTGCGCGGCTTGAGGGCGCGCGTGGCGATGTAGGTCGGCATATATTCGCCGATGATATTCTCATGGTGACGGTCTTCGTACAGGCCGGTGATGTGGAACCCGGCTTCGACCTGGCCTCCGAGCTGGTCGCTGAGCGAATGACTGTGTTCCAACGGCCAGCGGCTGGCGATCATCTTCTTCATGATTTCTGGGTGATCGGAGTCCGCGTAAGGCAATTTGTTCGTTACCTGCAATTTGCCTTTTTCGGCTTTGTCGAAATCGAACAGATAGAAGGCGGGATTCATGAATCCCGCCAGCAGTGTCCCGCCGCGGCGCAGGACGCGGAAGGCCTCCTTCCAGACGGGTTTCACATCGGGGATGAAAACGTTGGAGACGGGATTGAAAACGAGGTCGAAGGATTCGTCCGCGAACATGGACAGGTCGCGCATGTCGCCTTCGACGATATTCAGGGACAGGTTCTCGCGCTCCGCCACCTCGCGGTCGCGGTCCAGTTGACGCGGCGAATTGTCCAGCACGGTCACGTTGGCGCCCGCCGCCGCGAAGATGGGAGCCTGCTGTCCGCCGCCGCTGGCGAGGGCGAGCAGGTCGAGTCCTGGCAGGGGTGGGAACCATTCGCGTGGCGCGGATTTCTGCTCGGTCAACAGGACCGACCACTCGCCGCGCCGCGCGGCTTCG
>DKTP01000008.1:10861-20809 GCA_002473085.1 Anaerolineales bacterium UBA7227 | reverse complement strand
GAAGGCAGAAGGCAGAAGGCGGAAGGCGGAAGGCAGAGAGATGATTAAGGAGGAGCGCGTCGCGAAGGAGAATGTGACAGGACGCGCGCCGTCCCGTTTGGGGAGGGCGCGCGTAGCGCTTCTGCGAGCGCTGGCGGTGGCCGCGGTGGCGGGGATCAGCGTCTTCGTCTTTTCGATCCGCGAACATGCGGATAAATTCGCGGCCTACGGCTACCCGGGCATTTTTCTCATCGCACTGCTGGCAAACGCGACCGTCTTCCTCCCCGCGCCGGGGATCGCGGTGGTGTTCGCGATGGGGGGCGTCTTCCATCCGCTGGGCGTGGCGCTGGCGGCCGGCGCGGGCGGCGCGCTCGGCGAGTTGAGCGGATACCTGGCGGGCTTTGGCGGAGGCGTCGTCGTGGAGAACACGGCCGCGTACGCGCGCGTCCAGCCCTGGGTCCAGAAGTGGGGCGGATGGGCGGTGCTGCTGCTCGCCGCGCTCCCAAATCCGTTCTTCGACCTGGCGGGTATCGCGGCCGGCGTGTCGCGAATGCCCGTCTGGAAATTCCTGCTTTTTTGCTGGGTCGGGCAGACGGTCAAGATGGCCGCGTTCGCCTACGCGGGGAACGCCTCGCTGAATTGGTTTTTTGGATGACGCGCCGACGCGACGATATGAGCGATTACGCAAAGATCGATTCGTATCTCGAAGCCAACCTGGATAAGAGTCTGGCGGAACTCGCGAGGCTGGTCGCCCAGCCTTCGACTTCCGCGCCGCTCATGGCTGGCTGGTGGTGAAGATTGGTACGCTGAGATGCGATCCGTTGTTCGGAAGAAGACGGCGTCTTTTTGGGGATAGGGATAAATCGCAAGATTCAACCGCCTATCTTTTGATACGCCATTTCGATGAACGGCTTTGCTATTTCGAAATCCGCCATATTTTTTACGGATATTTCAAAATCTCCGCAAATTCAAACGCAAAAAGTGTAGCATAAAATACGGGAAAAATACAGACGAGATCGAAGGCTTTTTGAATGTTATACTATCCGCCCGACACAAAACCGCTTCCCCAAGAGTCCCTTTGAAACGAAACTTCCTCTCCTACCTTCCTTTAATGCTTTTCGCCAGTCTCATCGTCGCCCTCGACCAGTGGACGAAATGGCTGGTGCGGACGAACATCCCGTTTGGCGGTTCCTGGCTGCCCGACGGCCTCGGCTGGCTGATGCCCTACGCGCGCATCGTCCATTGGTACAACACGGGCGCGGCCTTCGGCATGTTCCAGAACGGCAACGCCGCGTTCACGGCGCTGGCGATCATCGTCATCATCGTCATCCTGTACTATTACCCGTTGGTGGAGAAAAGCGAATGGTACCTGCGCCTCGCGCTGGCGATGCAGCTGGCGGGCGCGGCGGGCAACCTCGTGGACCGGCTGACGATTGGCAAAGTCACCGACTTCATCTCGGTGGGCGCCTTCCCCGTCTTCAACGTCGCCGATTCGAGCATCACGGTGGGAGTGATCGTCCTGCTGCTCGGCGTCTGGCTCAAAGAACGCGCGGAAAAGCGCAGTGAACAGTTATCAGTGAGCAGTGACCAGCCGCCATCAGGCGACAAGGTTAATTAACAGGCTTGGTTTCATAATTCATCTTTCATCCTTTCTCCCCATGACCGACCGAATCGAATCCTTCACCTACGCGGGCGAGACTCCCGAACGGCTGGACAAATTCCTCGTCCGCTGCCTGCCCGAATTTTCGCGGGCGCGCCTGCAGGGACTCGTCAGCGACGGATTCGTTTCGGTGAACGGCGTCCCCGCCCGAAAGTCGGGACAGACGCTCGAGCCGGGCGCGGGCGTCGAGGTGCGCGTCCCGCCTCCCGTCCCAAGCGGAATCGTCGGCGAAGACATCCCGCTCGACATCGTCTTCGAAAACGCCGACCTGCTCGCGGTGGACAAACCCGCGGGGATGGTCGTCCACCCCGCCGCGGGCCACGCCTCGGGGACTCTTGTCCACGCCGCGCTGGGCTACGATCCCGACATCGAGGGGATCGGCGGCGAGGAACGCCCGGGCGTCGTCCACCGCCTCGACAAGGAGACTTCGGGGCTGATCTTGCTGGCGAAGAACGAGCGCGCCCATCGCTGGCTCCAGGACCAGTTCCGACTCCGCAAAGTGGACAAGACCTACCTCGCCCTCGTGGACGGCGCGCCGCCCACTCCCTCCGGCCGCGTGGAGGCCGCCATCGGCCGCGACCCGAACCGACGCAAACAAATGGCCGTCGTGTCCGCGGGCCGGGGACGCGAGGCCGTCAGCGAATATCGGACGCTCGAATCGTTCGCGCGTCACACCCTGCTGGAGTTTCATCCGCTCACGGGACGCACGCATCAGATCCGCCTGCATTGCGCGTTTCTCGGATGTCCGATCGTGGGCGATAAGGTGTATGGCAGAAAGAATCCCACGCTCGAAATTGACCGTCATTTTTTGCACGCCGCGAAGTTGAAGATCGTCCTGCCGAATGAAAAGGAGCCGTGTCTTTTTGAAGCGCGGCTGCCTGTGGAATTGGAGAAGGTTTTGGATGGGTTGAGAGCAGGGGAGAGATGAGCGTTTCTTTGAGTCTTCACCGTTTGTAGATCATGTCAATTTGGGCAGGCTACGGGATCGGTTGTACGACGCCCAACAGCGCGGGCGCGGGCTTGAACAAGCCTATATCCGTACAGGCTTGTCCTGCCGTGGATGCGGTGATGCCCTGGTCGGATGTGACTTGAACCTGCACGATGGTATCCGCGCGGAAGGTGGTGTCTATCGTCAACTTCAGCGTCGCCTGGAAACCCGCCGGCAGGGACGCGGCGCAGACCGTCTTGTCGGGGTGGACGCGGCCCTCGTCCGCGGCGGAGAGGGTCGCGCAGACCGAGGTCAGGTCGGGGCCCGAGGCGTTGGCGAGGACGACGTAGGCGTTGGTCACTTCGCCCATCCCGTGCGCGAGGTCCAGGCTGGTGTCGCATCCGAGCAGTTGGATGGTCAGCGGCGCGGACGCGGGAGACGGAGTCCAGGTTGACGTCCAGGCGGGCGCGGGCGTTTCGGTGAGCGTGGACGCGGGCGCGGAAGTCAAAGTCAGGCTGGGCGTCTGGCTGGCCGCGGCAAACGTCGGCGTGACCGAGCCGGTCGGATAGATCAGGAGGGGCGTGGGGGAGAAGATGCGGGGCGGACGCGACGGGGTGACGAGGCGGGGGTCGGGCGCCACGGTGACGGTCCCGTTGTCGGCGCAGGCCGAAAGAACGCAGGCGAGCGCGGCGAGGAGAAGCGAGAGGCGTTTCATGGTCTATCTCCTTTCGGGATGGCGGCTGGCGCGGTTATTATGACACGAAATTGCCCCCGAGCGCGCGCTTTGCATACGTTATAATGCGCCCATGTCCAATCTTAGAAATTCCATTTTTCTGTTTTTTGCGTATGTAATTATCGTGCTGGGACTGGCGCAGGTGACGTACATCGAAGAAAATGTGCTGAATTTCACGCCGACATTTTTCGTGTTGTTCGCCCTGGCGGCTTTATTCGGGCTGTTCGTTCCGCTCGTCACGAATTTTTCCATCTATGCCTATTTGTTGTTCTGGTCCGCTATTTATGTGTTGACGTGGTTTTTCTATTGGAGGATTTATCATCCTTCTCTGGATATCCAGATTCTGGGTATCCAGTTTATTTTGGTGGCGATTTCCGCCGGGCTGGCCTTTGACCTCGGTCGTCATTTGCGGACGATGGGCGAACTGTTCGAGGAGCTGGCGGCCACCACATACCCGAATCGCACTTTGGAATTTTCGCAGGCCCAGGACCGCGTCAGCGCGGAGTTGACCCGTTCACGCCGTTATCACCACTCGCTTTCGGTCTTGATCGTGGAACTGGTCAAAGGCAGGTCCGACCTGGTTACGAAACAACTGGATGGTTTACAACGTGACCTGCTGCGCCGCTTCGCCATCGCGCGCATCGGACAGATCGTGAGCGAGCGCGCCCGAGAAACCGACCTGATCCTGCGCGACCGAAACGGCCGCTTTGTGTTGCTCTGCCCGGAGACGACCGTGGAAAACTCCGCCATATTTGGGGAGAGGATCCGCCGCGCCGTTTTGGAACACACGGGCGCGGACGTGATCTGGGGGTCGGCCTCCTTCCCCGACGAAGCCTTGACCTTCGACGAATTGATCGAACGCGCCGAGCAGCGGCTGTCTCAGCCGGCGCCGGCGTTGGAGTCTCGGGAGGCGCTCCCGGCTGACGTCGAAGACCGAACCGCCGCCAGCCCGTTGACGGATTCCCAGTGAAAGCTACCCGCCTGTCGGACCATGAAACTTGACTACGCTTGGATCAGAAAATTTGACCCAAAACGCCGGGTGTTGACCGGGCGGGCGTATTATGTCTCCAAGCGGTTTCTCGATCTGTTGATCGTGATCCTGTCCATGCCGTTTTGGCTGCTGCTGATCGCCGTCATCGCGCTGCTGATCAAGATCACCTCCCCGGGCGCGCCGGCCATTTTCGTCCAATATCGGACCGGCCGCAGCGGGCGGCGCTTTCCGATGTACAAGTTCCGCTCCATGGTGCCGAATGCCGAGGAACTCAAGGCGAAATACGCCCACCTGAACGAATTGAAGTGGCCTGATTTCAAGATCACCAACGATCCCCGCATCACCCCGCTGGGGAAGTTCCTGCGTAAGAGCAGCCTCGACGAGATTCCGCAACTCTTCAACGTGCTGCGCGGGGAGATGAGCCTGGTGGGGCCGCGTCCCACCTCCTTCGGCGCGGACACCTACCAGCTTTGGCACACCGAGCGTTTGGATGTGCTGCCCGGCCTGACCGGTCTCTGGCAGATTGTCGGACGGGCCTCCATGGAATTCGACGACCGTCTCCGCCTCGACATCGCCTACATCGAGCGGCGAAGCCTCTGGTTCGACCTGAACATCCTCTTTTGGACAGTCTTTGCCGTCCTCCAGCAGCGCGGCGCCCACTAGGTTCCCGTCGGGGAAGCCGCGTCCCGCGTCCCGTCCCGCGCGGACCGGGCCGGGGTCTAGTTGCCGGCGTTGGCCGCGTTGTTCGTGATGACGATTCCCTTGTTCCCCGCCAGGTTTGGGAAATCAATTTGCGGTTCGGGAACGCCCAGGAACGTGTTGTTGACGACGGTGACGTTTTCGAGATGCGCCCCGGATATCTCGTAATAGAATGCGATGCCTCCCACGCGGTCGAACAGGTTGCCGTCAATGACGATATCGCGGATCTGGACGAACGGGGCCCAGTCGTAGGCTTCCTGTCCCAGCGAGACGCCGCGCATGGGTTTGCCGTTGCGGAAATAAGCGGGGTTGGCCGCCCGCGTGGTGTTGTTGCGGACGTAAACCTGCTGCGACGAGTCGATATAGATCCCCACGCTGAAGTTGTCGTGGACGGTGTTGCCGATGATTTGCAGCGAATTGGCCTGCAATGCCGTGATCCCCTCCCCGCAGTTGTTGTAGACCTCGTTGCCAATGACCAGCCCGTCGTCTGCGCCGATATAGTGACGGTGTCCGCTTCCCCAGCCGCTCCGCTGCGCGCTGTTGCATTTCCCGTCCTTCAATCGGTAAAGCGGATTCATCACGTTGTCGTGGATCCTGGAAGCCCTGATCGTGACGTGGTCGCCGTTGACGCGGATGCCGAAATCGTAGCCGTGGACGATCTCCATACGGTCTATCACGATCCAGTCGCCGGTGACGAGGACGGCGCTTTGCTCGACGCTTCCCAGTGTATCCACCGTCCCGCCGGTGAAGGTGATCGGCGCGCCCTCTTTCCCGCTGACGTCGATGACAACGGGCGTGCGGATCGTCCCCATGACGTGGACTGTGTCGCCCGGCCGGGCTTTTCTCACCCCTTCCGCGAACGCGCACGGCGACCAGGCGGCCGCGCAGTTCCCCCCGCCGCCCTGGCGGACCCACAGCCCGTCCGAAAAGATGAACGCGGCCGCGAGCAGCGCCGCCCCCGCCAGTCCCATCGCCGTCAAGTACTTATGGAGCGCCAGCATTTTATGGACTACGGGTACACCCGCTTGATCGTCCTCGGGAAGGGGATCGCCTCGCGGATGTGTTCGATCCCGCACATCCACGCCGTGACGCGCTCGACGCCCATCCCAAACCCGGAGTGGGGGACGGAACCGAATCTCCGCAATTCCAAATACCACTTGAAGGCTTCCTCGGGCAGTCCCTCTTTGTGGATGCGCGCCAGCAGCATTTCGTGGCTGGACATGCGCTCCGAACCGCCGCAGATCTCGCCGTAGCCCTCAGGCGCCAGCAGGTCCACGCTTTTGCAGACTTCGGGACGCCCCGGCCACGGCTCCATGTAAAATGCTTTGACCGCGCTCGGATAGCCGTAAACGAAGACGGGCTGGTCGTACAGTTTGGTGATCTCGACCTCGTGCGGCGCGCCGAAGTCCATGCCCCATTCGAACTTGAGCAGTTCCTTCCTTTCGGGATCAGTCTCCTTCTCGTAAAGTTCGATCAGGTACTTTGCCGCGTCGTCGTAGGACATGCGCGGGAACGGCGCCTGGATGCTCTCCAGTTTGGAAACGTCGCGGCCGAGGAATTTCAATTCGGCCGCGCGGTCGCGCAGGACGCGCCGGGCGATGTGCTGGATCATCTGCTCTTCGATTTCCATCAATCCGTCGAGGTCGCAGAAGGCAATCTCCGGTTCGAGCATCCAGAACTCGGTCAGGTGACGCCGCGTCTTGGACTTCTCCGCGCGGAAGGTGGGGCCGAAGCAGTAGACTTTTCCGAACGAGAAGATGTTGGCTTCGTTGTAGAGTTGACCCGTCTGCGCGAGATAGGCTTTACCCTCGTCAAAGTACTCGGTCTCGAAGAGAGTCGTCGTCCCCTCCGCCGCGGCGGGAGTCAGGATCGGCGTGGACATTTCCACGTAGCCGTTCGTATCGAGCCACTCGCGCGTCGCCGCCATGACTGTGGCGCGGACGCGCAGGATCGCCCATTGACTCTGCATCCGAATCCACAAGTGACGGTTGTCGAGCGCGAAGTCCACGCCGTGATCTTTAAGCGACATCGGGTAATCCGCGTCGGCGGTCTGCACGATCTCGATCTTCTTCACGCCGATCTCGTAGCCGCCGGGGACGCCGGGCGCGCGCTTATCCGCGCGGACGGGACCAGTGACGATCACCGACGATTCCTGCGGCAGGCGCACGAGCTGGTCGAAGACCGCCTCGTCGAGGTCGCCTTTGAACGCCACGCATTGGACGAAGCCCGTCCCGTCGCGCACCAGCAAGAAGACGAGTTTGCCCTTGTCGGTGCGGTTGTAGACCCAGCCCTGTACGGTCACTTCCTGGCCTTCATATTGCGAAATTTGGTCAACGCGGATCACTGACATGGTTCCTCCAAGTGGGAGAGAGTAGAGAACGGAGAACAGAGAACAGAGAGCGGAGAGCGGAGAGCGGAGAGCGGAGAGCAATAAATTACCAATCACTAACTGCTCTCTTCTCCTCTGCTCTCTACTCTCTAACCTCAATGTGCAATTCCTTCAACTGCTTCGGCTCGACTTCCGACGGCGCGTCGGCCATCACATCGCGGCCGTTCTGGTTCTTCGGGAAGGCGATCACCTCGCGGATGTTGGGTTCGTCCGCCAGCAGCATGATGAGACGGTCAATGCCGGGAGCCATCCCGCCGTGCGGAGGCGCGCCGTACTCAAAGGCTTCGAGCATGTGTCCAAATTTACTCTGGATCTGCTCGTCGCTCAAGCCCAAAAGCTGAAAGACCTTGAACTGAATGTCGCGCCGATGGATGCGGATCGAACCCGACGCCATCTCATAGCCGTTGCACACCATGTCGTACGCGTCCGACAAAATCGAAGCGGGGTCGCTCTCGAACTTCGACAGGTCCTCTACCTGCGGCATGGTGAACGGGTGATGTTCGGTGTCCCATTTCTGCTCCTCCTCGTTCCACGCGAACATCGGGAAGTCCACCACCCAGGCGAAAGCCATCACGTCTTTGTCGGCGAGGTCCAACTGATCGCGCAGGACGAGACGCAGCCCGCCCAAAACTTTGTTGACGACCGCGCGCGCGTCCGCCGCGAACAGGATCAAGTCCCCGATTTTCGCGCCGACGCGCGACGCGACCGCGTCGGCCTCCTCGGGCGTGACGAACTTCGCGGCGGTTCCCTTCGGACCTTCGGCGGTCGCGGCCAACGTGGCGAGTCCCTTCGCCCCGAGCGTTTTCGCGGCCTCCGTCAGCGCGTCCACTTCCTTGCGAGACAGTCCCGCGCGCCCCGGCGCGACGATGCACTTGACGACGCCTCCCGCCTCCAGCGCGGAGCGGAACACTTTGAAATCGCTCTTTGCGAAGATGTCGCTCACGTCGGTTAATTCCATCCCGAAGCGCAGGTCGGGCTTGTCCGTGCCGTATTTCTCAACGACATCGCGGTAGGAGAACTTCGGCCAGGGCGTGGACAGGAGTTTTTTGTGCGGCGCGACGGCGGGGATCAGCGCGGTGTAGAGTTCCTCCACCAGCGCCAGCACGTCGTCGCGTTGGACGAAGGACATCTCGAGGTCGAGTTGCGAGAACTCGGGCTGGCGGTCGCCGCGCAGGTCTTCATCGCGGAAACAACGCGCGATCTGGAAGTAGCGGTCCTGTCCCGCGATCATCAGCAACTGCTTGAGCTGTTGCGGCGACTGGGGCAGGGCGTAGAACATCCCCGCGTGGATGCGCGACGGCACGAGGTAGTCGCGCGCCCCCTCGGGCGTGGCTTTGAACAGGATCGGCGTCTCGACTTCGATGAAGCCGCGCTGATCCATGAAGTCGCGCATGAACTTCACCACGCGGTGACGCAGGACCAGGTTGCGGGTCATGCGTTCGCGGCGCAGGTCAATGTAACGGTACTTCAGGCGCAGGTCTTCGTTTTCGTCGCTGTCGCGGTTGACGAGGAGGGGAGTCGGCTTGGCCGCGTTGAGCGCTTCCACCTTCTGCGCGACGACCTCGATCTCCCCGGTCGGCATGTTGGGATTGGTCATGCCCTCGGGACGCGGGCGCGCCAGTCCCGTGACTTGCAGCACCCACTCGGCGCGCACGTCCGACAGGAGGTCGAGCGCCTCCTGCGACAGGTCGGGATTGAAGACGACTTGCGTCAAGCCATAGCGGTCGCGCAGGTCAATGAAGACCACGCCGCCGTGGTCGCGCCGACGGTGTACCCATCCCGCCAGCGTGACGGTCTGACCGGCGTGGCTGGCGCGCAATTCGCCGCAAGTGTGAGTTCGATACATGGTGCGCCTCCGAAAACGTTTTGTGTTCAGACAAAATAAATCGCCCTTCGCGTTCGCGTCGGGCGATGGATGATGCTTAAGGCTGTCTGTCAACCAGCCATGCTTCGCCCAGCGCCGCGGACGGCGTTATTATCATTGTCGTTGGAATTGGCGAAGCAGACCAGGTTTTGCATGGGCGGCATTATAGCACAGAAATTACCGCGCTTGAAGCAGGAACGCCGCCAGCGCCAGGGCCGCGCCCGCGGCCCCGCACGCGAAATTGACCCAGTCGTTCGTCAACCATTTCCAGCCGCGGATGTGGACCGTCTCCGCGCCGCACAGGTGGAGCGGATGACGCTCCGTCTCCTTTTGGTCTTTGGGACAGAAATAGATGGCTTGCACGGTCGCGCCGAGAAGCGAGTCGAAGAGGGAGCCAGCGAGCCCTGATAAAGTGATCAGTAACCAGTGACCAGCGTTCAGCGTCCAACCTTGCGCGGGATAGATGACCGCGAACGCGGCGATCAGCCCGGACCCCGCGAGGGCCGCGGCCGTCCCGACGAGGGAGACGCCGCCCGAAGTTCCCTTCTCCACCCGCTTCGACAGATCCGTGATCATGCGCGGCGGATGTGGATTCAACACGCCGAGTTCGGTCGCCCACGTGTCCGCGTTGACGGCGGCCAGCGCGGCGGCGAATCCCAGCCAGGGCCAGAGCGCGGCAGGGAAGAGTCCGTGCAGGAGGGCGAA
>DKTP01000008.1:0-10761 GCA_002473085.1 Anaerolineales bacterium UBA7227 | reverse complement strand
GGCCCGCCGCGCCTCCGTTGCCGAAGACCTGTCCCGCGTCGCGTCGACCGCTTTTGGCGTATTTCTCGTCCAACCCGACTTTGCGTTTTTTGAAGGCCCGGCTTAGTCCCGACGAGGTGGCGAAGAAAACGAGGAGTAGAATCGCCCATTGCCATCCGCCCACGCCGAAGATGACCGTCCCCAAAACGGCCGCGGCCAGCGCGCCGCTTTTGTTCAGGCTGCGGACGCGGTAGGCGAGAAGGGCGACGACGAGCGCGAGGATGAATCCGTAAAGAAGCGTCATGGAGGATTGAAGCGGGAGTCTATACCGGCGCGGTCACGATGAACAACACCGCCAGCAAAAACAGCAGGCTGGTCAACGCGCTGGAGGCCCAGACCACCGTCGCCAGCGGACGGGACTTCTCCTCGCGGTAGAAGAACAGACCGGCGATGAGTCCCGCCGCGAAGAGGGACGCGCTCAGCAGCGGGAGCAGGATCAGCCGCACCGAGGGGACGGCCTCCAGCGGCGCGCCCGAGGGCGCGAAGCCGAGCGTCACTTGCGGGACGGACGGGATGAGGAACAACACCCAGACGATGAGTCCGAGGTTGAGGAGCAGTCCGTTCAACCACAGGAAACGGGCAGCGGAATTTTCCCAGGCGCGCGCCAGCAGGAAGGACGGATACTGCGAGACGGCTTCCGCTGGGAGCAGGCTTCCCATCTCAGTGGCGCGGCGGAAGGTGGCGAGAAACGCGGGCGCGTCTTCGGGCGAGATGGCGTACGTCCGTTTGGCGGTGGCCACCAGCAGGAGGTTGTCGCACGTCGAGGCGATGAACTCGACGGAACCGAGGTCGGGGTGGCGCGTCACGCCGAGGTAACCGCCGACCAGCCCCAACGTCGGAGGGCGAAGCGGCGAAGCCAGGTCGGAGGCGGGACGGATCCATTCGATGTCGGTCAGCGGGATGTCCTCCACGCGCAGTCCCCAGTAAAAGGCGAGCGAGTCGCGGTCGAGGACGTAGTCGGCCTGGAGGAGGGCGAAGGCGCGGTATCCGAAGAACGGGAGGGGCGGGAGCGCGACGAGGATGACCAGCAGGTACACGATGACGCTCGGCCCGACGGGCGCGCGCGAAAGGTTCTGGAATGACCAGATGGCGAGCGCGGCGAGGACGGCGATGATGACGCCGTAGACGAGCAGGCCGCGGCGGCGGGCGGGAGGGAAGGAGCCGGTGTTCATTGGCGCAATTCTACTTCGCCGAGGTCAGGTCTTTGACATGAGCGGGAACCGCCTCGATCTGAACCTGAGCGCTGTCCGCTGCTCTCCGTGCCTTGATTTCCGCCATCCCGTTTTGCAACCCACGTTCCCCAACCGTGATTCGGACAGGACACCCGATCAAGTCCGCGTCGTTGAATTTGACGCCCGCGCGCTCGTCGCGGTCGTCGAACAAAACGGATATGCCCGCGCTTTGTAATTCGGCGTAAATTTCCTCGGCTTTGGAGCGCGTGTCCACGGTCTTGCCAGGGACGTGCATCAGGTAGACGCGGAACGGCGCGGCGGAGGCGGGGAAGGTCAGTCCCTTTTCGTCGTGATGGGATTCGGCGAGGGCGAGCAGGATTTTGTCGAAGAAAAATTCGTTGCGGGTAGCCAGTATCTCGGCGCGCAGGACGGTCAACTTGTTTCCGCAGCGCGGACAAGCATCGCCCGCGTCCGCCAGCGCGAGGTCGGCGACGATCTCCGGCTGGTAGTCGCGTCCGCAGTTGGCGTTGACGAGGTGATAGCCCGTCTCGTTCGCGCCCGCCGCGAGGTTGGGCGATTGCGGGATGAGATCGTCCACGACGATGAGCGCGTCCTTCAACCCGACGGGCGACGCGTATCCCGCCGCCGCGCCCGCCCGCTCGATCTCTTCGGCGGTCGCGAGGCGGGTCTCGCCGACCGCGTTCTTCAGCTTGGCTTCGCTCAGGGTCATGTCGCCGCGCAGGACGACGAAGACGAATTTCCCGTCCGCGACGCGGGTGAACATCAACGCTTTGGCGGTCTTCTCTTTGGGAATGTTCAGATACGCGGCCAGCGCCTCGATGGTGGGACATTCGGGCGTCTCGACTTTTTTCGCGGACAGGGGCTCCTCGTTCGAGAAAGGCGTCTTCTTGATTTCAGCCAACTCCTTGCGGGCGGAATATCCGCAGGCGGGACAGTGGATGACTTCGACGGAGCCATTGGAAATGGGGAAGTAGGTCTCCTCGGCGCTGGAGAAAGATGAAAGAGGAAAGAGGAAAGATGAAGGATTAACGGATTGACGAAAATGTTCGACAGCAAATTGGCCGAGCAGGGTCAACTCGTTTTCGCGCGTGACGTATCCCGCGCGGGCGAGCCAGCCAAAGCCTTCGGAGCGGGCGTTGTTGGGAAATTCCCGTTGGGTTTGGATTTGAAGTTCGCGGTATTTCATATTAGTGTTCCCCCTCTCCTGCTGGGAGAGGGGCTGGGGGTGATGGTTATGAACTTGCTTTTTTCTTTTTGACGATGGTGGGCGGTTCGGCCTTCGGGATGGGCGTGACCTCGGGGATGACCGCCGCGCTCGCCGCGAGGGACTCGGCCTGGGCCGCCTCCGCAGGCGTGGACTCGGGAGCCGCTTCGAGGTCCAGCTCGACGCGCTCCTCCATGCGGATCTGTCCGCGCAGGAAGGCGCCTTCCTCGGTCACGAAGGCGGTCGTCACCACGTCGCCCCAGACGCGGCCCGAAGCGCGGATCTCCAATTTTTGCGTGGTGATATTTCCGCGCACCGCGCCCGCCACGATGACCGCGTTGGCGCGGATGTTCTCGCAGGTGACGCGTCCCGTCTCGCCGACGACGAGCATCCCGCGCAGGGCGATCTCGCCCTCGAAGGCTCCCTCGATGCGGACACCGCCCGCGCCGTTGATCGAGCCGTGCCAGATGAGTCCCGATCCCAGCACGGAGGTGATCCGCTCGACGGCCTGGATGGGTTGGGATGTTTCGGTGGGAGGGGCGTTGCGCTTGAACATGGGGGTAATTTTACCGTTAAAACTTGATTACCTTTGGCGTGGATTTGGGACGCGGAAAACGCGGACACTTGCACCTGCATGCAAGTGCAGGTGTGAACGCGGACGAGCGCGAATTTTTTTAATTTTCTCCGCGTTTTCCGTGTAAATCAGTGTGCATCCGCGTCCCATTTGAGAAAATCGCTGGAAAACAAAATTGGGGCGGACACTCAGGTCCGCCCCAACACTCAGGTCCGCC
Source organism: Anaerolineales bacterium UBA7227 (assembly GCA_002473085.1). Classification (GTDB taxonomy): domain Bacteria; phylum Chloroflexota; class Anaerolineae; order Anaerolineales; family Villigracilaceae; genus Denitrolinea; species Denitrolinea symbiosum. The sequence goes on along the minus strand of DKTP01000008.1, from coordinate 7,534 downwards.
CCAACACTCAGGTCCGCCCCAACACTCAGGTCCGCCCCAACCAATCTCCAATTACCAATCTCCAATCATCCCACCGCCCAACTGACCTCGCCAAACGACCCGATCGGCAGGATCGGCGCGCCGTTGTGCGCCTTCGACTCGACCGGCCATTGCAGGCGTTCGCCGCGCTGCAAGCGATCGTGCGAGACGCCCGCGTAGATCGGCGTCAGCGCGGCGATCTCGTCCATGATCTGCGCGGGGGTGGCGTAGTCCCAACCCGAAGCGAGTCGGCCTCCCAACCCGGCGAGGATTTGCCAATCGGGCCGCGCCTCGCCGATCGGCTCGATGGCCTGGCGGACCATCTGCAAGCGGCGCTCGGCGCTGGTGAACGTGCCGGTCTTCTCGGCGAAACTCACGTCGGGCAAAATCACGTCGGCGTAGCGGGTCGTCTCTGAAGCGGCCATTTCCTGCAAGACGACGAACTCGCAGACTTCCAGGTCGGCGCGGAATTCGGCGGCTTCGGGCGAGGTGTTTAAAATATCCTCGCCGACGATGTACAGCGCGCGGACTCTTCCCTCGCCCGCGGCCTGGATTATCCGCAGCGCGTTCATCCCCGCCTCGGCACGGATCGGACTCCCCCATCCGGCCTCGAACCGTCCCCGCGCGTTCGCGTCGCTGACGGGCTGGTAGCCTGGCAGGAAGCCTGGCGCGCAGCCCATGTCGCTGGCGCCCTGCGAGTTGTTCTGCGCCCGTAGCGGGTTGACTCCGCCGCCCGCCACGTCGAGATTGCCAAGCAGGAGTTGCAGGTTGGCGAGGGCGTGAGTCGCCTCGGGGTTGGAAATGCCCATTCCCCACAGAACCGCCGCGGGGTGGTGCGAAGCGAGGATTTCGGCGGCCGCGTACAGTTGGTCAACGGGGACGCCCGTCAGTTCGGAGACGCGCGTCGGAGCGTAGCCGTCAATCATCGCTTTGGCTTCTTTGAATCCGTGCGGATATTTTTTCAACGCGTCTTTGTCTTCCCATCCTTTTTCGAGGATGACGTTCATCAATCCGTTGACGAGCGCGGCTTCCGTCCCTGCCTTGTGACGAAGCGAGAGCGCGGCGTATTCTTCGATGTTAAAGAAATCGGGACTGGCGACAACCATCTTGACGCGGCGGCGGAGGACGTTCTGGCGGATGCGCGCCCCGAAGACGGGATGCTGCTCGGTGAGATTCGAGCCGATGACGAAGAAGGCCTGCGCGTCCGCGGCGACGTCGTCGAACGAGTTGGACATGGCGGGCAGACCGAGCGAGTCGAGCAGGCCGTCGGCTTCGTTGCGCGAGTAGAGATTCGACGCGATGTCCACATTGTTTGTGCCGAGGGCCTGGCGGGCAAATTTGCTCACGAGGTAACTTTCCTCGTTGAGCAGGCGGCCCGAAGCGAGCGTCCCGATCTGCGCGCCGCCGTCGCGGAGTTGTTTAAGTTTTTTCGCCGCGATGTCGAGCGCGGTATCCCAGTCCACGTCCACGAATTTGCCGCGCTCCGCGGGACGCGGTTCGTTCTTCAAAAGATATTCGCGCACGCGCGGTTTGGCGTGGCGGCGCGGATGATGGATGAACTCGTAGCCGTAGCGTCCCTTGACGCAAAGATGCATACCGTTGAACGAATCGTCGTCGCGGTTGGACGTGACGCGGATGACCTTGCCGTCTTTCACGTTCAAGTCCAGTTGACAGCCGACGCCGCAATAGGTGCAGGTCGTGCGGACGAGTTTGTCCGCGCGGCCTTTGTGGACGGACATCTTGTTGTCGAGCGCGCCGGTCGGACAGTAGACCACGCACGCGCCGCACGATTCGCAGCGCGAGGCCAGCATGGTCGAGTCGTCGCCCGCCACGATGCGCGCCTTGTAGCCGCGATACGATTGCGACCAGACGAAGCGTCCCTGGATCTCGGCGCAGGCGCGCATGCAGCGCAGGCACTGGATGCACTTGTTGCGGTCCACCCACACGAAGGGATTCGGGTCGCTGTCCACGAGATAGCGTGGATGTTTCGCCATCGCGCTGGCGACGTCCACGTCGTATTGTTTCGCGAAGCGGATGAGTTCGTTGTCCTCGTCAATGACGAATTTTTCGTTGTGGCGCTTGTAGCCCGCGTCGTAGTAGTTGGCGAGCAGCATCCGCAAAATGGCGCGGCGGTAACGGATGACGGTGGGGGAGTCGGTCAGGACGCGCATTTGCGGCGCGACGGGCGTGTTGCAAGCCGTCATCGGCAGGCGCGCCCCGCTCACTTCCACCACGCAGAAGCGGCAGCCGCCGAAGGGACTCAGGTCCTTGTGATAGCACAGCGTCGGGATGATTATTCCAACGGATGCGGCCGCGTTCAGAATGGTCGTGCCTTCTTTAACATCGAGGACGGTGTCGTTGATTTTCAGGTTGATCATCGGTTTGACTCCTCAGTACCGCAACATTCATGTTGCACCCGAGAGCAAGATAAATCTTGCGGCGCTGTTTTTTATCGGATCACCGCCTCGCGCGGGATGTAGATCGGCGCGGTTGTGATCTTGCAGACGCCCGCCCGACAGACGCCGTCGCGGATGTGTTCTTCCACCTCGGCGCGGAAATGTTTCAGGATGTCGCGCACCGCCACCGATGCGGTCTGACCGAGTCCGCAGTTGGAGAGGATCTCCATGTCCAGTCCCAGCGCCTGGATTTCGGCGAGACTCTCGAAGTCGCCGCGTCCGATCGAGATGTCGTTCATGATCTCGTACAGGCGGTGAGTCCCCATGCGGCACGGCACGCATTTGGCGCAGCATTCGTGGTGGAAGAAGTTCAGGATGGTCCTGGCGAGGTCCACCACGCAGGTATGTTCGTCGCAGATGAGCAGCGCGCCCGAACCGAGCGAGACGCCCGCCTTGCGCCACGACTCGAAGTCCATCGGCGTATCCTGCAAGGACGCGGGGACGATCGAACCGCTCGAGCCGCCCGTCTGCGCCAGTTTGAGCTTTCCGCCCTTCTTCATGCCCTGCCCGTAAATGTCGATCACTTCGCGCAGGGTGATTCCGAGCGGGACTTCGATCACGCCCGTGAAGTTGACGTTGCCCATGATGGTGTAGATCTTTGTGCCGCGGCTCTTCTCCGTCCCGAATTGGATGTACCACTCGCCGCCGTTGCGGATGATCGGCGGGACGTTCGCCAGCGTCTCCACGTTGTTGACCGCCGTCGGTTTTCCCCACACGCCGTAGGTCGGCGGATAGGGCGGACGGGCGCGCGGCTGTCCGCGCTTGCCTTCGATGGACTCGATCAGCGCGGTCTCCTCGCCGCAGATGTACGCGCCCGCGCCCGCATGCAGGTGGATGTGGAAGTTGAAGTCTTTCCCGAAAATATTGTCCCCAAGCAAGCCGCGTTCTTCAGCCTGCTGGATCGCGTTCTCAAGACGTTGGTATCCGAGTTTGTATTCCCCTCGGATGTAGATATATCCCTCCGCCGCGCCGACCGCGTACGCGGCAATCGTCATCGCTTCGATCAGGCTGAACGGATCGCCCTCGATGACCATGCGGTCCTTGAACGTGCCAGGCTCGCTCTCGTCCGCGTTGCAGATGATGTATTTCGGCGTTGCCCCCGCGCCGCGCACGAACTCCCATTTGCGTCCCGTCGGGAAGCCCGCGCCGCCGCGTCCCTGCAAACCCGACTTGTCCACTTCGGCGATGACCTGCTGCGGCGTCATCTCGAACAGGGCTTTGCCGAGCGCGGCGTATCCGTCGTGGATGAGATAGTCGTCCAGGCTTTCGGGGTCAACGATTCCGACGCGTCCCAGCACGACGCGCTGTTGGACGGGCAGCGCTCCCGAACGCGTCCGCAGCCAGGCGATCTCGCCGACCGACTCACGCATCCGCCCGACCAGCGAGCGGACGATGTGTCCCTGAATCAAATGCTCCTTGACGAGCAGCCGCACGTCGTCCGCGCCGATCGGACCGTAGACCACGCCTTCGGGATAGATCATCACCAGCGGCAGGTCGTCCTGTTCGCCCACGCTGCCGATCGTGCTGACCTTGATCTCGTCCTGCAATTGATGTCCGCGGATTTCCGCTTGCAAGGCGCGGAACACATCCTCCGAACCGCGTTCCACGCTGGCGGGATCGTTCGAAACCAAAACCAAAGCGCGCGGGGCGTTCATGCTTCACCTCCCTGCGCCTGCGCCAATATTTCGGGAATGCGTTCGGGCGTCAGGTTGCCGTAGAGTTGATCGTCAATCACGATGACGGGCGCGACGCTGCACAGGCCGATGCAACTGGTCGTGAGCAGCGTCCATTCGTTGTCGGGGGTTGTCTCTCCCACTCCGATTCCTAAATGACTCTGAATCGCCTCGATCACTTCGCGCGCGCCCACTACGTGACACGGCGCGCTCTCGCAAAAACGGATCACATGTTTGCCCACAGGCTGGAGCGAGAACATGCTGTAAAAACTGGCGGTCGCGTAGAGATGACTGTCCGCCAGAAAGAGTCCCTCTTCGGGCGCGTTGATGGCGCGGCGGATCTTCCCCAGCGCTTCCACGGGGATGTGGCCGAACGTCTCGTTGAGTTCGCTCAAGATCGGGATCACTTCTGCGCGCCGCGCGCCGTGGCGCTGCACGAGCCGCTGGATGACGTCATCCAACTCCGTTTCGGTGTAGGTCTTGTTCATTAAATTTTCTCCACGACAAATTCCTGCACGACGAGTCCCTTCTCGATATGCTCCGCGAAGATGCGACGCGCGACCGCCGGCGTCACCTTCCCATACGTGACCTGCGGACGGTCCGTCTCCGCGACCTGGATGACGGGCTCCAGCGAACACAGACCGATGCACCCGACCTTCTTCAGCAGGACGCCGTTCGCTTCTTTCTCGACGATGAGCCGCTCCAGCGCCTCGAACGTTTCCGCCGCCCCGACCGCGATCCCGCAACTCCCCAGCGAGACGCGGACCTGGAAGCGATGCTTCTCCGCCTCCTCGCGTTCCTTCTGGAGCGCGGAGTCCTTTGCCTTCTTCAGATCATCCAATGAACGAATGCGATCCATGAGCGCCTCTTTTCAATTCGATACGCGTCATTCGGTACACAGGTTACGCGGACTGAACGGATCTACACGGATTTTTGCGAATTTCCGTGAAACTTCGCGTCATCCGTGTACAAAGATCTTCTCATTGCGACTCCGCCCGCCGCGTCTCCGCCGTCCCTGCGCCAGGGCGCGTAGAGGACGCTCACAGAAACGCTTAGGGTCTCGGATGAGTCGTTTCTTTTTATTTACAATAATTCGGGGCTTCTGTCATTGGATGGACGCGGATTTTTTTCCGCCCATTCGAACAGGCAAAACGACCGCCATTGTGGACGGTCGTCTGAACGTTTGTGGAGAGGGGGAGTTAACTTTTGTGGAAATGACTGTAGGACACAATCTTAGAACATAAGTTATAATTACGCCATCGGTATTAATTTGACACAAACACACAGGGATTGATATGCCAAACGATGATTCTGGTCTCCTAAAGGCAATTCTTGATGGCGCAACTATCCGTAGTTACGCTCGGTACGTCAGTAATGAATTTGCAGTGGAAAAAGAGCAGATAGAACTTGGACGGCAACTTGAGAAGCAAGTTCTTGATAAGTTTGCAGATTACATTGCAAAAAATCGCTATACATTAGGCTCTGTTCCCCAAGAAAAAATTGATTGGGCGCGTGAGCAACTGTTTAACGGTAATGTGATGGGGGTAGATGGAAGGCGTGATAAGCCAATAGATATTATTTCTGGAGTTTTTTGCGAAATAGGGATTGCGGGCGTAACCTATAAGACAATGTCAAGTCCAGAATTGGCTTGCTATTCAATAACATCACATCTTGAGGAATCAACCACAGCAGAAGAATATTATCGGAATTTACAATCTGATAGGTTGCGAGAAAGTACAATTTCGAGCGCAATGATTTGTTGGGAGCTGGAAGCTTGTTTGAAAGCAGATACAGAATGGGTTTTCAAGGATGGACCGATTATTCATCCAGATTTGGTGTGGAAAGGCTACCCGTTTTTAATTGATTTACTCAAAAAAGTCATCGCCAAAAAGAAAATCATTGGTGTTGTTAAGGATTTGCGAGGTCAGGCAAGTATTCCACTTAGAAGATTGGGAAAACTGCTAAAGCCAGGGCAATACTTGATAATTTACAAAGGTGTAGAAGGTTACATTGAAGAATTGAGGCTTTCAGAAATTGCTAAAAGGTTTAGGCTTGAGGAAGGTAGTAATGTGTGGCGGGGAGTATTCAAGTCGCATGTCAAATCTTATGGGTTTGAGATTCATCAGGAAGTTTTTGATGAAGGAATCGCTTTATTAATGGCTGACGCAATGAACAACAAAAGAGGAATGCCAAACCTAATTGACCAAGCGGACGCTATTGCTGGCAATGCTTTCCCATCTGGCTTATTTGGCGAGAAAATCCGTCGAGAGTTTTTACTTGCAGGAATGGGCGAGTATTGGGAATTGTTAGACGAACATCTACTTCGAGATTAAGGAAGGAATAGATATGGACAACCAAATTGCTACAGAACCTATCATCGGCTATGTTTTATTGGACAGTTTCAACAATGAAGATGACCTTGTACCCGTTCTGACAGATCAAGAAACAGCGAAGCTTGTAGCAAGGCGAAGATATGTTCTTATAGAAGAAACTGGGCAGAGGCAGAAAAAATACTTTGCTCAAATACTAAAGGGACCTCTTCACACTCCAGAGTGGGGAGCTTCTAATGATGGGCAAAATGTGTTTCCGATTGTGAAGGGAGAAGAAATCGCTTTTGTACCTTCATTCCATTCATATTATCTTGCAAAAGTTTTGGGTGAAATAGTAGAAAATGATGGCGTTAAAATGCTTCAGTCAGCATTTACTCGTCCAATGCCAAAGTCAAAAGTAACTTATATTCCAAAAGACGATCTCTATGACTACCTCCAATTAACTGTTGATAAGACGCCAATAGGAATTTTGTCAAATTATGGAACAGATGAGCCTATTCCCTTTTACATTACGGACAAACTTGTAAATCGTCAATTGGGTATTTTTGGCTCAACAGGATCGGGCAAATCAAATACTGTTATTGCACTTGCCGAGACGCTATTAGCCAGAGATTGGTGCGTGATAATTTTCGATCATGCAGGTGAATATTACAAAATGACAGAGCCATCACATGAACAACATCTATTTGCTGATTTCTGGAAAAACTTGGGGATAAAACCTCAAGGTATTGATAAAGGAAAATTTAAACGCTTTTTGCCAGTTGTAGATGAAAGAAGCGACAATAGCGCAATCAAGTTTAGTATTCAATCCAAGAACATTCCTTATCAGCTTATAAAGTCTATGATGTTCCCGTTGTCAGACGCCCAAGAAAGAGTTTTGGATAAAATCCGAAGGGACTTAGGCAAAAACTATAATGGTATTCCAAGTTTGAGAAGGGAAATTGAAAATTTGCCTGATAGTCCAGATAAAAGCAACCAATCAGATTTGCGGTATATGTCTAAGTCTGTTCTGGCTAACAAATTGTCGACCCTCGAAAATTTAGAACCTATCTCTAAA
>DKTP01000127.1 GCA_002473085.1 Anaerolineales bacterium UBA7227 | reverse complement strand
CGCCTGCGCTTCAAACTGGACGACAACAACAACGCCATCGCAAACTATCTCAGCCTGTTCAGCGGGAACGCGCCTTTCGCCTCCCGCCCGCAGTTGATCGTCGAGTACTATGTCCCGTAGGGATGTGTCCTTTAGGACTGCGTTCCGTAAACGCCTTCCAAAAGCGATGCCCCCGAATTTCGGGGGCATTTCGTTACTACAGACTATACAACTTGTCGTACTTGCTCTTGAGATATTGGATATACGGCTGGATGGTCAACCCGCCGCCGGTGACGCGCTCGACCAGTTCGGACGCGGCGTACTTGCGTCCGTGGCGGTAGATGTTTTGAATGAGCCAGTTGTGCAGAGTCTCGAATTTTCCCTGCCGCATTTCGTCTGGGATTTCGGGATGCGCCTTGAGCGCCGCGTTGTAGAACAACGCGCTCATCACGTTGCCGAGGGTGTAGCCCTGGAACGCGCCGCCGACGATCCCGACGTACCAATGCACGTCCTGGAGGGCGCCGTCGCTGTCGTTGGGCGGGACGATTCCGAGGTCAGACTCGAAGCGTTCATGCCAGGCTTCGGGCAGGTCGCGGACGGAGAGAGTCCCCTCCAGCAGTTGCAGTTCGAAGTCGAAGCGGAGCATCACGTGCAGGTTATAAGTCACCTCGTCGGCGTCGGTACGGATGAGCGACTTCTCCACTTTGTTGATGGCGCGGTGGAATTCGTCGAGCGGGACGCCCTTGAGCTGGTCGGGGAACTGCGCCTGGAGTTTGGGATAGAAATACTCCCACGCCTCGCGGCTGCGCCCGACGATGTTTTCCCACAGCCGCGACTGACTCTCGTGGACGCCTGCGCTCGTCCCACCCGCCAGCGGGGTCCCCTCGTGGACGGGATCGTTGCCCTGTTCGTACATGGCGTGCCCCGCTTCGTGGATGTTGCTGAACAGCGTCTCGCCGAGGAAATTCTCCTTGACGCGCGTGGTGATGCGGACGTCGCCGATGGAGAACGAGGTCATAAAGGGATGGTGGGTCTTGTCCACGCGGCCGCGCTTAAAATCGTAGCCGAGTTGGCGGACGATGTATTCGCCGAATTTAAGTTGCTCCGCTTCGGGATAATGCTTGCGCAGGCAGGAATCGTCCGCGGGAGGCTGCGACGTGACGGCTTTGACGATGGGGACGAGCTCGGCGCGCAACTCCGCGAACAGGGCGCGGACGGAGGCGGCCTTCATCCCGTAATCGGCGAAGTCAATGAGCGGGTCGGCGATGTGCTCGTAGCCGGGGAAGAAGTCGGCGAGGCGGCGGCTGAGGTCGAGAGTCCGCTCGAGGTTCGGGCGGACGCGGGCGAAGTCGTTGGCGGGACGCGCCTGGGTCCAGAGTTGGTACGTCTCCGCGCCGTGGATGTTGAGTTCGGCGAGGAAATTGGGCGGGACTTTGAGGGCGCGTTCGTAGTCGCGCCGCGTCACACGGAGGAGGGAGGCGTCGTCCGAGTCGTAGGGCAGGCTTTCTTCGTAGGGACGGAGGTCGTCGAGCAGTCTGCCGATCTTTTTGTCGGTGAATTTTTCCTGCGCCACTTTCGCGAGCGTCGCCATTTGACGTCCGCGGGCGGGCGCGCCGCCTGCGGGCATGTAGGTGGCCTGGTCCCAGCTGAGGACGGCTGTGGCCTGGTTGAGGTCGCCGGCTTCGGCGAGCAGGGCTTTGAGTTGGGCAAGTTTCTTTTCTGGTTTCATGGGAGCCTCGGGGAAATGATTTGGAAGGGACGGATGTTCCTATTTTATCGCAGTAAGTCGGATTGGCAGCCCGACCCATCCCGATGCTATAATTGGGCCGATGAACAGGGACGAGATCCGTTTCCATTTGCGGGACCGCTGGAAGGCCGTGGAGGAGATCGAGCGGCAGGAGCTGCGCGCCATGACGCTGGAAGAGCATTGGAGAAAATTGAACGCGGCGGCGCGCTTTGCCATTGAAACAGGAATCGAGCGCGCAGACGACGACGGCGAAATGGAAGTGTGGTTGCGCTGGGTAAAAATCAGGGAATGGTATGAAGTTCGATCAAAATCTTGAGCCGTTTCGCGCGGCGATCGAAGCCTATGTAGATCGATCGTATAGCGTGCGCTCCCTTGCGCAGGGACGACGTTAGAGAACGTCGCCTACGCGTTGATTTTTAGCGCGTTCTGAACTATGAGATAGCGAGCAGATTTTGAACCCTCCAAAATAAAAACTTCCGAGACCGAAATCTCGGAAGTTTTTGAGTTATCCCAACTGCGCCTTCAACTTCGCGGCGGACTCTTTGAAGTTTTCGAACGGTTTCGTGATTATTGGACTATCTCCGGTGAGATCTCTCTTAGCAGATAATCGTATCCACCTGTGTTCAAATTCCAGATTGTAACCATCCGTTCCCAACTCCACAAATCTCCTTTAACCACTAAAGAAAGCTTATCATAAAACAGGGCGATATTCTTGTCCGCGATTTTATTTTTCCCTGATTCCAAAGTCTCAATATATCCATCTGGGATCATATGCCGGAAATGTCCAATTCGCCAACCATTAGGATCTTGGAGGGGCAAACGCGCCATCAACGGGTCGGCTAACGCGTTAATGTCAATAACGTGGACATTTGGGCCAAACCGGTAACCCGCCACTCCCAATGGTCCGACTACTTTTACCTTTGTTGTTTTTCCTGAATGATATATCCATTCCCCATGTGGATAAGATATTCGCTTTCCGCCTCCTTCCAGATTTTGCCAAAGCCCCAGGGAACGCATATATATCAATCGTTCATCTGTAATATCATGCTCCATGACAATCCGATAATCATTGCTCCCAGCCCCAAACGTAAAACTTCGTTCAGGTATTACAAAAATAGGAGCAAGGCCAATTACCAATACCATTCCCAGCAAAAGAGCGTAGAATTTAGCGGACTTATATTCAGTCACAGTAATCAGCGAGGTTGCCGCCAGCAAGGGCGCGGAGAAATAACGACCGCTCATAAAATCCCCGCCAATATAGAGAATGTAGGCGAGGTAAAGAACCATTCCCGCCATAATTGTTTTTTTGTGATTGTTGTTCGAAACAAAGGACAGAATGATTCCAGCCAGAATAACCAATAAAGTAACTGGATCTAATTGTATGGAACGCAGGTAATAGAACGCGCCTTGTTTGAATAGGCTCGTTGCGGCAATCCCTGTGCCAATCTTGGCGAAGGCTGTGTTTGGAAAAGGCGTCCCGTAATAGAAGATGGAGAAAATCTCCCAGGCGATAATGGGGAAAAGCCCGATTCCGATTTCGGCCACAGCTTTAGGCTTATTCGCGCTTTTCCAGAAAGCCAACGCCAGGGTGGGCGTATAAAAGAGGATAGTGTCCAGTCTGTTCAGCGCGCCCAATCCCGCAAACAAGGCCAACGTAAACAGAAACGTCGAATCGGTCTTATCGCCTGCGAAAAGAAACCAGATGAAGAAGACCAGCATCAAATGGCTGAGCGGGTTTTCCAATCCCGAAGTCGAGAAATCAAGGAAGGCTTTTGAGACAGAGAAGATCGTAAGTCCCAATATCGCGTTCCGCGTAGAGGATGCAATTTTGAATGAAAAGAAAAAAACTGCGGCAAGCGAAACGAAAATAGACAGGCAAACATTCAAATAATAAGCTTGCCCACCGCCCAACGGATTCCCCGGCAACTTCAGAAAGATAAAGTTGATTACAGACTGCAACAAGAACCACATCGGATGAGTGAAAGTCTGTACTCGCTCTCCAACGTTGTACGCCATCCCGTATCCGTGAATGAAATTCTCGACAGAGCGCAAAGTGATGAAACCATCGTCGCTCACCCAGGCGGTATAAATTAACAACCATGCATATAATCCCAGAAACGGGATGGTTAACGTTCTGTATTTATTCAGTCGTGTTTTCATTACAGATATTGTACTTTGCCGCATCCCGAGGAGGCAGACGCTTCTCGCCGGTTATCGATGCCCATATTTTTTTCTAAAGACCTGAACATATTGGAAATTCTTAACTGAGGGACCAATTCGAGATATGCCGCCAAAAGAAGAAGCAGGTTTGACCAGAATAAATATCCCGGTATAGCGTATGCGCTCCAATGACGCAGAATATTGAAGAATATAATGCTTGAAAACAACATGGAGAAAAATAATAGAATATATTTCACGAACGAAAGATTAGATTTAGTAACCACAAAAACAGCCCAAGCCAGAAACGCGGGCAGATACACAAAATAATGCGCCCACGACGTTGAAACAAAAAATGGGATGGATACGAAAAGCAATAGGAAAGACCATTGAAGGCGACGCGCAAGATTAGAAGTAGCGACAAACATCACCAGTAGTATATTGGCTGCCGCAACTACAAAGCCCAAAATTTGCAACCGCTGAAACCAAATACTTCCGCTATCCTTTCCAACTAAGCGCAGAATAACATTCGGGAAATACAGCGAGTTTATCGCATCGCTTCCTGTATTTGAAAACCCCACTCCCTTTTTTAGAATGGATAGATAGAAACTAATAGTCGGTTCAAAACCATTAAATACCGCTGGAATTACAATCCCTAGCAGAAACAAGAAAATTATAAAAGCTGCCAAAAACTTTACGTCTCTTTTAAAAACAAAATACAAGATAAATATAACGGGATAAAATTTAAACGCCACAGAAAACGCTAGAAAAAAAGCGGCCCAAACCCATTGTCGGCTCTGATACAATTCCATCGTTAGAAAAATTGCCAAAGTTATCATTACGCTCACTTGTCCCCATTTGAAATTGTGCAATACTGGAAAAGCTGTAAGTAACAGGAAAAGATAGGCGGGACCGAAATAAGGTTGACTTTTTTGCATAACAGGAAGCCAGCATAAAAACATACCGACCAACAAAATTAATTGGGTAATTCCCCAAGTAATAAGGGCAGTTATTGGAGGTTGAAATCCCCAAAGACTAAAAAAGATTGCAGCAAAAGGTGAATAATAAAAGCCTCGAGACGGAATCTTTTGGCTGAAAATTGTTTCGCCCATTTTATAAAAGACTCTGGAAAAATCGCAAAATAAAGCATCGCAGTGATCTATGCTAGCGACAAAAGTTTCCAGATTTCCCCATTGGAGATAATAGTAAATCAAAACTAAAAACACAATCCCCAATCCCCCCAAAATACGATGTGAATTGGCTCTCATTTTCACAACCCAATTAAATAGGCTTTTCCAGGCGATGTTGTGCATACAGTAGTCCGTATAATTCAGGTATCTCTTTTGTGAAAATGGGAGCGTCGTAGTCGACGCTCCCATTCTACCATTCTTTCACTTGCGCCTTCAACTTCGCGGCGGACTCTTTGAACGTCGCCAGTTTGTCCCGTTCCTTCTGGACGACGGCGGCGGGAGCCTTGTTCGCAAAGTCGCTGGAAAGCAGTTTTTCGAGGCGGGCGATCTGACTCTCCGCCTCGGCGAGTTCCTTCGCCAGGCGTTCGCGTTCAGCGGATTCGTCCACCATGCCCGCGAGTGGAATGTGGATTTCCACAGAACCGACGACGAGAGTCGCCGCGCCGTCAGGTTTGGAAGCGAGTGAGGGGAGCACAGAGAGCAGAGAGTAGTCCAAACCCGCGAGGGAGGCGATAACTTCCGACTGACTCTTCAACAATTCGGTCTTCGCGCCGCCGACGATGGTCGCGGCCAGTTTCTTCGACATGGGCGCGTTCTTCTCGGCGCGCAGGTTGCGGATGGAACGGACGATGTCCTGGATCAACTCGAAGTCGGCGACCTTCGCGTCCTCCCAGCCTTCCGCTTCGCGCGGCTCGGGCCAGCGGGCGACGATCAGCGCCTCGGGCCAGTCGGAGGCGAGACGCGAGATCGGAGATTCGAGGATCGCCTGGCGCAGGTGTCCCCAAATCTCCTCGGTCACAAACGGCGTGAAGGGATGGAGCAGCCGCAGGGAAATGTCGAGCGCTCGCGCCAGCGTCTCTGCCGTCTGCATTCTGCTCTCCGCTTTCTGCATCTGTCCCTTCGCGATCTCCAAATACCAGTCCGCGAAATCGGACCAGAAGAAGTCGTAGATCAACTGCCCGGCCTGACCGTATTGGAAGTTTTGGAAGAGCCGCTCCACGTCGCGGATGAGGCGCTGGAGTTTGGCCCAGATCCAACTGTCCGCGAGAGAGTAGTTGCTGGAGAGCAGATGGGTAGTACTGTTCTCTGTTCTCTGTTCTCCAATCCCTGCAATCGCATTGATCACAAACCTTCCCGCGTTCCACAGTTTGTTGGCGAAGTTGCGGTTGGCCTCCACCTTCTTCACCGACAGGTTCATGTCGTTGCCGGGCGTGGACCCCACCAGCAGCGTGAAGCGCAGCGCGTCCGTGCCGAGTTCGTCCATCACGATCTGCGGATCCAGCACGTTGCCGAACGACTTGCTCATCTTCTTACCGTGTTCGTCGCGGATCAGCCCGTGCAGGTACACGGTATGGAACGGCGCTTCGCCGGTAAACTCCAGTCCCATCATGACCATGCGCGCCACCCAGAAGAACAGGATGTCGTAGCCGGTCTCCATGTAGGAGGTGGGGTAGAAATATTTCAGGTCGGGAGTCTCCTCCGGCCAGCCGAGCGTGGAGAACGGCCACAGTCCCGATGAGAACCAGGTGTCCAGCACGTCTTCGTCCTGAGTCAGTTGAGTCGAGCCGCAGGTCGCGCACGCCGTCGGGTCTTCGCGCGTCGAGGTCATGTGACCGTCGGGGCAGTACCAGACCGGGATGCGGTGTCCCCACCAAAGTTGGCGGCTGATGCACCAGTCCTGGATGTTGTTCATCCACTGGTTGTAGGT
>DKTP01000177.1 GCA_002473085.1 Anaerolineales bacterium UBA7227 | reverse complement strand
CAGAGAGCAGAGAGCAGAGAACGGAGAGCAGGATTGCGGTCAAGATGACCATCTGACCACCCGACCATCCGACTACCCGACTACCCGACCATTAGACTATGACAATCCGACCTCGATGGCGCAAAGTCATCCACGATCTATTCGATAACAAGGCCCGCACGCTGCTGGTGGTGTTTTCCATCGCGGTGGGCGTGTTTTCCATTGGCGTGATCGCCGGCACGTATGTCATCATCTCCAACGACATGAGCGCCAGTTACGCGGCCAACGTCCCGGCCAACATCGAATTGCGCATGGCGGACTTTGACGATTCCACCCTCGAATCGGTGCGAGACCATCATGGTATAGACGAGGCCGAAGGGCGGCGCGTGTTCAGCATCCGCGCCCGCGTGCAAGGCTCCACCCGCTGGACCGTACTGGAAATGGCCGCCTTCGACGATTTCGAAGGCAACAAGATCAACCTGCTGGTCCCCATCGAGGGGAAAGCCATCCCGGGCAAGCGCGAGGCGACGTTCGAACGCGACGCCCTCGCGCGCGTCAAAGCGGACGTGGGCGACATGATCGAGTTCCAGCTCCCCGACGGCTCGGTCAAATCCATGCCGCTCGTCGGCTCGGTGCAGGATATCGCCATGGGCGCGGGGGACTTCCTCGCCGCGCCCTACGCGTACATTGACCGGAACACGCTTCAATTTTTGCAGGAGCCGACGACCTACAACCGCGTCTACGCCACCGTCTCCGAGGGCGGCGACGACATCGAACACATCCGCGCGCTCGGCGCCGACCTCAAGACTGACCTCGAAAAGGGCGGCGCGTACGTCGTCCGTTCGCGCTTCGCCGAGACGCACCTGCATCCGCTGGCGACCACCGTCAACGCCATTCTCGGCATCCTGCTCGCGCTGGGCATCCTGATCGTCTTCCTTTCGAGTTCGCTTATCGCGAACACACTGGCCGCGCTGCTTCAACAGCACACGCGTCACATCGGCGTCATCAAACTCGTCGGCGGACGCAGCCGCCAGGTGCTGGCGATGTACCTCGCGCTGATCCTGTCGTTCGGCGCGCTGGCGCTGGCGATCGCCGTTCCGCTCGGCGGACAGGGCGCATATGGACTGTCGGCTTACATCGCGAGCGAGTTGAACTTCACCCTGCTGGGCTATCGCATCGTCCCCCTGGCGATTCTGATCCAGGCTTTGGTTGGGCTGCTCGTCCCCCTGATCGCGGGACTCGCTCCCATCCTCGGCGGGGCGCGCGTCACCGTTGTGGAAGCCATCAGCGGGGAGGCGGCCCGCGATGAAATGAGCCGCCGCAAGTCGGGAAAGAAGCGGGGCGTCTCGCGTTGGGAGTGGATCCAGACCCGCTTCACGATCCTGCTCGCGAAGCGCGGGATTCACATCCCGCGTCCGTTCGTCATCTCGCTGCGGAACACCTTCCGCCGCCGCAGCCGGCTCATCCTCACCTTGTTCACGCTGACGATGGGCGGCGCGATCGTCATCTCAGTTTTCAACGTGCGGGTCACCCTGCACGATTACATCGGCGCCATCAGCCGCTATTTCGTCGCGGACGTGTCGGTGGATTTTGACGCGCCGTACCGCCTGCGCGAAATGGAGCAGGCGCTCATGCAGGCTCCGGGCGTGGAGCGCGTGGAGGGCTGGCAGTTTCTGAGCGGCGAGTTGTTGAACGCGGACGGGCATGTGCTGGAAAACCTGAACATCTTCGCGCCGCCGGCCAACAGCGAACTGATCAAACCGATCCTGGTGCAGGGACGCTGGATCGAACCCGGCGACGTGCGCAAATTCGCGGTCAGCGAGGCGGTTTACAAATACTATCCTGCCCTGAAGCCCGGCGACTTTTTGAAGGTGTTGGCGCGCGGCAAGGAGGAGACCTGGGAAGTTGTGGGGATTTTCAAATTTGTGGACCGCGAAGGCCTGCTGGCCTACGCGCCGTACGAATATATTTCACGGACGACCAATCTCGCCAACCGCGCCTACATGTTCCGCATTGTCACCGACCGCCACGCGCGCGCCTACCAGGACGCGAAAGCCGAGGAATTGGATTCGTTCCTGCGGACGCGCGGCTTCAAATTGCACAACGCCGAAGCGGGAAACGCCTCGCTGGACGTCGCCGTCGAAAGCCTCGACATCCTCGTCGCGTTCCTGCTCATCATGGCGGTGTTGACGGCCATCGTCGGCTCGATGGGGCTGACTGGGACGATGGGCATGAACGTGCTGGAGCGGACGCGTGAGATTGGCATTACGCGCGCCATCGGCGCGGACGACCGGGCCGTGATGCGGACCGTGATCGCCGAGGGCGTGGTGATCGGGTTGATCTCGTTTGCGCTGGCGATCCTCCTGTCCGTCCCGATTACGTACCTGCTTTCGACGATCGTCAGCGTGGCGGTTTTCGAGACGCCGATCGAAGTCCACTTTACGTGGATGGGTTACGCCATCTGGCTGGGACTGGCGCTGGCGCT
This sequence comes from Anaerolineales bacterium UBA7227, assembly GCA_002473085.1. Lineage (GTDB taxonomy): Bacteria > Chloroflexota > Anaerolineae > Anaerolineales > Villigracilaceae > Denitrolinea > Denitrolinea symbiosum. The sequence goes on along the minus strand of DKTP01000177.1, from coordinate 3,829 downwards.
TTCGGCAGTGGCCTCCGTCGTCCCGGCGCGCAACGCGGCGACGATGACGATTCGGGAAGTATTGGCGTATGAGTAGGGAAGAGAATAGAGAGCAGAGAGCAGGGAGCAGGGAGCGGTAATTGGTAAATGGAGATTGGAGATTTGGAAGTGGAGCGTAGTTTGCGCTCTCTGGCGCAAGGCGGCAGACCGCCAGGACGCGTCGAGTATGACTTTGGAGACATGATATGAAAAAGATAATCGTTCTATTTTTCGTTTTTGCGTTGGCGCTCGCGGCCTGCGGAACTCCCGCGACCGAGGCGCCTGTCGCTGAAGCCGCGCCTGTTCCGCCGAACGCGGTCATCGCGGAGGGACACATCAAGCCCGTCCGCGCGGCGAATCTGTCGTTTCAAGCGCGCGGAATCGTCGAACAGGTCCACGTGAAGATCGGCGACCAGGTCAGCGCGGGCGACGTGTTGGCGCGCCTTTCGAACGCGAGCCAGGCCGAGGCCGGGTTGGCCGCCGCCAAACTCGAGCTTCTCGACGCCCAGCAGTCCCTGGATTCCCTCAACCGCACGGGAGGCGCGAACCTCGCCGCGGCATGGAGCGCCTACATGGACGCCCAGAAGTCCCGCGCCGAAGCGGAACGCAAATGGGAGCGCCTCGACCTCGACGCGGTTGACGATCGCATCGAAGACGCCAAAACAGACCTCGCGGACCGCGCCGAAGACCTGGCGGACGCGCAGGCCGACTTCGATAAATACAAAGACCTCGATAAGGACAACTCCAGGCGCAAGACCGCCGAAGACGAACTCGAAACGGCCCAGGAAGACTACAACGAAGCCGCGCGCAAACTCGAGGAAGTCACGCGCGAGCGCGACGCCGTCCGCGCCGCGCTGGACGCCGCGCTCGCGGCCGAGGCCGAAGCCAGCCGCCAGTACGAAATCTCGACCGGCGGCGTCAACAAGGATCAACTCGCGCTGGCCGAGGCGCGTCTCGAAAACGCGCAGGCGCAGGTTGCGGCGGCGGAAGCGGCGCTCGACAACTACATTCTGCGGGCGCCGTTCGACGGTCAGGTGGCGGATGTGGCTGTTTCAGCCGGCGAGCAGGTCGGGCCGGAAGCGCGGGCAGTGTCGGTCATAGACGCCTCCGCGTGGGTGGTCGAAACCTCCGACGTCACCGAGCTCGAAGTCGTGGACCTCGCCGTCGGTCAGGCGGCCAGCTTCGTTCCCGATGCCTTGCCCGGCCTCAAACTGGACGGGGTCGTCGCGGCCATCAGCCGGTCGTCCCATCTCCAGAGCGGCGACGTGCTATACACGGTTTACGTCACGGTCAAAAACGCCGACCCGCGCGTCCTATGGGGCATGACGGTGGAGATCACCTTCGAGCCGATGGAATAACCCTTCAAAAAACCAGGTTTCCCGCAGAGACCTGGTTTTTGAATCAAAGTTATAATCGCTCCATGCCAAAACCCCGTCCCCTCGACCCCGCCGCCAAACCGAGCGACCAGGTTGACAACGCCCTCCGCCCGCAGAAACTCGCCGACCTGATCGGCCAGGACCAGGTGAAGGAAAATTTATCCATCCTGATCTCCGCGGCGAAGAAGCGCGGCGAAGCCCTCGACCACGTTCTGTTCTACGGGCCGCCCGGCCTCGGCAAGACGACCCTCGCGCACGTCCTCGCCAACGAGATGGGAGTCAACGTCAAAGTGACGGCGGGACCCGCCATCGAACGCGCGGGGGATTTGGCGGCGATTCTCACCAACCTTCGAGCCGGGGACGTGTTATTCATAGACGAAGTCCACCGCCTCGGCCGCGCCGTCGAGGAAGTTTTGTACCCGGCCATGGAAGATTTCGCGCTGGACATCGTCATCGGCAAGGGGCCCTCGGCGCGCTCCATCCGATTGAAACTGCCGCGCTTCACGATCGTCGGCGCGACGACGCGGCTGGCGCTGGTCACCGCGCCGCTGCGGGCGCGCTTCGGCGCGGTCTATCGGCTGGACTATTACGACCAGCCCGCGATGCAGGCCATCGTCGCGCGGGCCGCGTCCATGCTGAACGTGGAGGCGGACGCGCCCGGCGTCGAGGAGATCGCCCGTCGGGCGCGCGGGACGCCGCGCGTCGCCCTGCGCCTGCTGCGCCGCGTCCGCGACTTCGCCCAGGTGCGCGCGGACGGCCGCGTCCGCCGCGCGGTCGCGCGGGACGCGCTCGACCTGCTTCAGGTGGACCCGCTCGGCCTCGACGACGTGGACCGCCGCGTCCTGAAGACCATCATCGAAAAATATGACGGCGGCCCGGTGGGATTGAACACCATCGCCGCCTCCATCAGCGAAGAGCAGGACACCATCATGGACGTGGTCGAGCCGTACCTTTTGCAGTTGGGCTTCCTCGATAGAACCCCGCAGGGGCGTGTGGCGACCAAATCCGCGTATGAGCATCTGGGTTTCGAGTGGAAGGACGAGGGCCAGCCGAGGTTGTTGTAAGGTTGAATGTAGAAAGTTGAAGGTTGAAAGGTAATTTTCCTTTATAATCGGGGCAAATCTCATCATCCGCCGGGGAACCTGCCATGCCCGAACCGAGACCGTTGAAAGTTTTTCTGTGTCACGCGAAAGAAGATAAGCCTGCCGTTCGGAAGTTGTATTCTGCGCTTAAATCCCAGCCGTGGATCGAACCCTGGCTGGATGAAGCGAATCTGTTGCCCGGTATGGATTGGGAGGTGGAGATTTTCAAGGCATTGCGCGATGCGGACGCCATCCTTGTTTGTCTTTCAAAAGAATCGGTCGCCAAAGAGGGATACGTCCAAAAAGAATTCAAGCGCGCCCTCAACTTTGCCGAAGAAAAACCAGATGGGACAATCTACGTTATCCCCTTGCGCCTAGATGATTGTCAGCCGCCCCTGAAGTTTCAACAATGGCAATGGGCAGATTATTTCCAGCCTGGCGCACAAGAAAGACTCTTACAATCGTTATATTTGCGGGCGGGCTCATTAGCGATTTTGCCGCTGCCTGCCAAGCCTGTTTCAAAACAGCCGTCAGCCGCTCCTTCTGTGACCCTCCCCGCGCCCGTTCCCGTTATTCCCGCTTCCGCAAAGACAACTCCGGGCGGGCAGCCCATTTATATTTTCGGCGGCTTGGAATTTGTAAAAATACCAGCGGGTGATTTCTATATGGGAGCGGATGATATTGATTTCGGCAAAGATGCCTGTAAACCTCAACATCTTGTTTACCAACTCAAATACGATTATTACATGGCGCGTTTTCCTGTGACTAACCAGCAGTACGCGCTTATGGCGCGCGAGACGGGCGCGCCAATCATTATGGCAAAAAGCAAGAGGTTGCATCCCGTAGTGGATGTTTCATGGTATGACGCGCAAAAATATATTGCGTGGCTCAATAAGAATTATCGGCCTGAATTACCAGATGGTTACCGTTTTTGCCTGCCTTCCGAAGCCGAATGGGAGAAGGCGGCACGCGGCTTCGATGGCAATGAATATCCGTGGGGAGATACCTTCGACGCTAAAAAATGCAATACCGAGGAAGGGGAGAAAAGCGATACCACTTCGGTGGGAGCGTACTCGCCCCAAGGCGACTCGCCTTTTGGCTGCGCCGATATGGCGGGCAATGTTTGGGAGTGGACGCGTAGTTTGTGGGGAAAGGATGGCTCTTCTCCCGCATTTAAGTACCCTTATCGTTTCGATGATAAGCGTGAAGATGAGAACGCAGATAAATCTGTTATCCGCGTCCAGCGTGGCGGGTCGTTCAACGACGTTAGTGACGACGCCCGCTGTGCGTTCCGCGACTGGAGCAATCCAGTCAACTCCAACATCCTCAACGGGTTTCGGGTGTGTGCGTCCC
>DKTP01000007.1 GCA_002473085.1 Anaerolineales bacterium UBA7227 | reverse complement strand
CGGGCGAGGGGACCGGGGTGAGGGTCGGCGCGCAACCCGCCAGCAGGATGACAAAGCACAGGGACAGGACGATTTTCATCAGGACCTCGCTTTCCACGCGCGGGACTTGATTTCGTACGAGACGGGAAACGGCTCCGCAGGTTTCTCCGAAACAAGTCAATCCTGCACCCAAAACGCCGCAACTACAACGACCGCCAGAATGGTCACCGTCAGCAACATGGCGGCAAAGATCCAATTTCCGCTCAGGCTGAGGACAAGCAGCAGAAACGTCGCGCCCGCCAGGAAGATGAAAGGCTGAAGTTTCTTCCGCGGCAGGCCGCTTCTGGTCAACAGGAAGAGGCCAATTCCCGTAAGCAGCGCGTACAAAGCGACCGCGCCGATCAGAATGGTTCTGCCGCTGACCGGCGCGTCCACCACGAACACGCCGCAGGTGGCTTCTTTGTCGGGGATGGGATAGGACGAATAGACCAGCGCGTAAACAAAGACAAATTTGTACAGGTCCACGTTTTCGGAAGAGATCGCCCACTCGAGGCGGCGCGATTCGCCCGGCGCGATGTCAATCGAGATGCTGTCTCTTTCGGGCAGGGCGGGCGTGCTGATCCGCACCGCCACAATGGGAGAAATCTCCCGTTTGGCGGGGTTGGAGATCGTCACCGCGACCGTTTCCGTCCCGTCTTTCGCCATCAGGACGGGGCAACGCAATCCGTTGAACGACGCGCTGGCCAGGTTGGGGAATCCATAATAAGCCGCTTCCAGATCCGCCCAGGCGGCAACGACGGAAAGTCCGACTCCAACGACCATGCCGGCGGCAAAGAGAAGCGCCGCCAGCGAAAGTTTGGGCTGAGAAAATGTTTTCATGTTTTGTTTTCGAGTATACTTCGTTCGCTTATGACCAAATATATCCGCAATTTCTGCATTATAGCCCACGTTGACCACGGCAAATCCACGCTCGCCGACCGTCTCCTGCAATTGACCGGGACGATCTCGGAGCGCGACATGACCGCGCAGGTGCTGGACTCGATGGACCTCGAACGCGAGAAAGGCGTCACCATCAAGGCCTCGGCGGTGCGCATGAACTATCGCGCGCAGGACGGGAACGACTACGAACTCAACCTGATAGACACGCCCGGCCACGTGGACTTCGGCTACGAGGTCTCGCGCGCGCTGAACGCCTGCGAGGGCGCGGTCCTCGTGGTGGACGCCACGCAGGGTATCGAAGCCCAGACGCTGGCGAACCTGTACCAGGCGCTCAACGCGGACCTGGCAATCGTCCCCGTCATCAACAAAATTGACCTGCCCTCCGCGCGTCCCGACGAAGTGGCCGAAGACGTCGCCAGCCTGCTCGGGGTCGCGCCCGAATCGGTCCTGCAGATCTCGGCCAAAGAGGGGAAGAACGTCGAAGCCGCGCTGGAAGCCATCGTGGAGAAAGTCCCGCCGCCGAAGGACGAATCCGAAAAGCCCCTGCGCGCCCTCATCTTCGACTCGCATTACGACTCCTACAAGGGCGTCATCGCCTACGTGCGCGTGGTGGAAGGGAAAGTCCGCCCGACCGAAACGCTGCGGATGATGGCGACGCGCGCCGACATGAAGCCGATCGAGATCGGCATCTTCGCGCCCTCGATGAAACCCGTGACCGAACTGCGCGCCGGCGAGGTGGGCTACATCGCCACGGGACTGAAGACCGTCCACGAGTGCCGCGTCGGGGATACGCTGACCCAGGCCGCGAACCCCGCCAGCGCGGCGCTGCCCGGCTACCAGCATCCCAAGCCGATGGTCTTCGCGGGCATCTATCCCGTGGACGCGGACCAGTACTCCGACCTGCGCGAAGCGCTCGACAAACTGCAACTCAACGACGCGTCCCTGACCTTCGAGCCGGAGACCTCGCAGGCGCTGGGATTCGGATTCCGCGCCGGCTTTCTCGGTCTCTTCCACATGGAGATCATCCAGGAGCGGATCGAGCGCGAGTTCGACCTGGACGTGTTGTTCACCGCGCCGTCGGTGGAATATGAAGTGTTGACGCACGACGGCGAAACCGTGCGCGTCGATTCGCCCGCCGAACTCCCCGACGAGGGGCTGATCGCCGAAGTCCGCGAGCCGTGGATGAACATCGAGATCATCACGCCGACGGACTACTACGGCCCGATCATGGAACTGGTGACGAAACGCCGCGGCGTCTACAAGCAGCAGCAATATCCCGCGCCGCACCGCGTCCAACTCGATTTTCAAATCCCGCTGGCCGAGTTGATCGTGGATTTCTTCGACGACCTGAAATCGCGCACGCGGGGTTACGCCTCGCTCGATTACCAGTTCGCGGAATACCGCCCCGACAAACTGCAAAAACTGGAGATCCTCGTCAACGGCGAACCCGTGGACGCGCTGGCAGCCATCGTCCACGAGCGGGACGCGTATCACAAGGGACAGCGTCTCATCACCAAGTTAAAGGAGATCATTCCGCGTCAGTTGTTCGACGTGGCGATCCAGGCCGCGGCGGGCGGACGCGTCATCTCGCGCGCCAACGTCAAAGCCGCGCGCAAAGACGTGCTGGCGAAATGCTACGGCGGCGACATCACCCGCAAGAAAAAACTCCTCGAGAAACAAAAGAAAGGCAAACGTCGTTTGAAGATGGTCGGCAACGTCGAGATCCCGCAAGAGGCGTTCATGGCCGTCCTGCAATTGGGCGACGAATAAAAACCGCTGGAGGGCAGACACGCAGGTCTGCCCCTACCAAAACGATGATGAAAAAAATCCCTCGCTGGCTTCCCGGCGCGCTGATCAGCCTGGCGCTGATCGCGGTCATTTTATATTTCGTTGACCTCCGCGAGATGGCGGACGCCATCCGCAAGGCAAACTACGGACTGCTGGCCGTCTCGCTGGCCCTGTCCATTGTGTGGATGGCGTTGCGCGCCAAAGCCTGGCAAACGCTTCTGCGCGACCGTCCCTCATTTATAGACACCTTCTTCACCGAAGGCGAAGGCTACCTGCTCAACGCCTTCCTGCCCTTCCGCCTCGGCGAACTGGGACGCGCCTTCCTCATCAGCCGCAAATCGGACGTCCAATTCAGCGAAGCCCTGCCCACCATCGTCATCGAGCGCGTCGTGGATTTGGGCATCACCGCCGCCATCCTGCTGGCGTCCCTGCCCTTCGTGGTCGGCGCGCAAGGCTCCGAGCGGATCGGTTACATCGTCGGCGGCGCGGTCGTCCTCGGCCTGGCGCTGATGTACCTGCTGGCGCGCAACAACCGCTGGGCGCTGGACTTGTTCCACAAACTGAGCGCGCGCTGGCCGTCCCTGCAGCGTTTCGGCGGCGGATTCCTCGAATCGTTCTTCGACGGGCTGGGCGTGCTGACCGACGGCTGGCTCTTCCTGCGCTTCCTCTTTTGGATGCTCCTCGACTGGGCGGTGGCGGTCGCCGCGTATTATCTGATCCTCCGCGCCTACTTCCCCGACGCGCAGTTCATCTGGACCTTCTTCGCCCTCGGCGCGGTCGCCTTCGGCGGAGCGATTCCCGCCCTGCCCGGCGGGGTCGGCACAGCCGACGGCGCCATCACCGCCGCGCTCACCCTGCTGACCGGGAACGAATCCACCGCGCTGGCGGTGGCGTTGACCGTCCGCCTCTACAACTACGTCAACAGCGGCCTCATCGGCGGGATCGGCCTGGCGCGCGAGGGAGAGACCCTGGGCGGGGTCTACCGCGAATTGATGGCGTTAAAAAGGTAGGGGCAGACCTACGTGTCTGCCCCTACGTGTCTGCCCCTACGTGTCTGCCCCTACGTGTCTGCCCCTACGTGTCTGCCCCCCTGCTGCCCCGTGTGTCTGCCCCTCTGCCCTGCGCGCGATCAGGGCGGACACATAGGTCCGCCTCAACAGGTCCGCCCCAACAAGTCCGCCCCATAGTTACGGAGATTTTCGATGACCAAAACCTACCTCGTCACCGGCGGCGCCGGGTTTATCGGTTCCAACTACGTCCGCCAACTCCTCTCGCGCGGCGAAGACGTCGTCGTCCTCGATAATTTCTCGCGAGGCGGCGCGCCGCGCAACCTCGAATGGCTGGAGAAGACCTTCGGACGCGATTCCTTCCGCTTGATTCGCGGGGACGTGCGCGACGCGTCCCTCGTCGCGGAGGCCGCCCGCGGGTCAGACGTGATCGTGCATCTCGCGGGACAGGTCGCGGTCACCACGTCGGTCGTCAATCCGCGCGACGACTTCGAAAACAACGCCCTCGGCACGTTCAACGTGCTGGAGGGCGCGCGGCTTTCGGGGCGGAATCCCATCGTCATTTACGCGTCCACCAACAAGGTCTACGGCGGCATGGACGACGTGCAGGTCGTCGAACGCGGCGGGCGCTGGGAATATGAAAACCTGCCCTTCGGCGCGTCCGAGACACAGCCGCTCGATTTCCACTCGCCATACGGATGCTCGAAAGGCACGGGCGACCAATACGTCCGCGATTACGCGCGCATCTACGACCTGCCCACGGTCGTGTATCGCCAGAGTTGCATCTACGGGCCGCGCCAGTTCGGCGTCGAAGACCAGGGCTGGGTGGCGTGGTTCGTCATCGCCGCGGTGATGGGACGCCCGATCGCCATCTACGGCGACGGCAAACAGATCCGCGACCTGCTCCACGTGGACGACTTGATCCGCGCCTACGACCTCGCCGTGGACAAGATCGACGCGGCCGCGGGACAGGTCTACAACCTCGGCGGCGGACCCGCCAACACGCTCTCCGTCTGGACCGAGTTCGGGCCGCTGCTCGAGGAACTGCTCGGACGCCCCATCCCCGTCGCGCGCGGCGACTGGCGCCCCGGCGACCAGCGCGTCTTCGTAGCCGACATCCGCAAGGCGGAGCGCGAACTGGGCTGGAGTCCGCAGGTCGGCGTCGAGGAGGGAGTCCGCCAGTTGTTCGAATGGGTGCGGGAAAACAAAGACCTGTTCTAATCGGGCGCGGAATAATCCAAAGACAAATCCACACGATCCGCGAAATCCTCGTCCAAAAGAATAGACTCCTTCGGAAATTTCTCTACCGTACAAACCCCATCGCGAATGCCGCGAACACCTGCACTTGCGCCAGGTGCAAGTGTGGGCGAACCCTTGCGCCGTCCGCAAGGACAGGTGTGGCGCGAAATTTTGTTTTTTCAGCCGAAAAATTCGCGTTATTCGCGCCATTCGCGATAAAAAAGCCCGACGATTCCTGCCATCTACGGTAGAGAATCGGAAATAAAATTCCTGGCCGCGAATTTCACGAATGCGCGCGAATTTTTCATGTTTTTTCGCGAAATTCGCGGCAGAAAAAAAGACGCCGACGTTATTTCCGATAATGTCCAATGAAGACGCGACGCGAATCGCCCATCACGCCGCGCCGCCTTCTGGGGTAAAATGGAAAAAACCGAGGCTCCCATGATCCGCAAAAATTTCGAACACGAATTACAACAGGTAAAAGACGACATCCTCGCGCTGGGAGGCATGGTGGAACAGGCCGTGCTGGATTCGATGGAAGCGTTGAAGAAACGCGACATCCAGGCCTCGCACAAGATCTACGAGCAGGACCGCCGCATCAACGAGAAGCGCTTCGCCATCGAAAACCAGTGCATGATCCTCATCGCCACACAACAGCCGATGGCGCGCGACCTGCGCCTGCTGGCATCCATGCTCGACGTGGCCTCGGAACTGGAGCGCATGGGCGATTACGCCAAGGGCATCGCCACCATCAACATCCGCATGGGCGACCAGCCCCTGCTCAAACCCCTGATCGACCTGCCGCGCATGGCCGCCAAAGGCGTGGACATGCTGCACCGCGCCCTGCTGGCTTTCATCAACGAGGACGCCGAGTCCGCCCGCGCCATCCCCGCCGAAGACAACGAGGTGGACGCGCTCTACGAGCAGATCTACCGCGAGCTGATGACCTTCGTCATCGCCGACCCGAAGACCATCGAACGCGCCAATTATCTGCTGTGGGCCGCGCACAACATGGAGCGCATGGCCGACCGCGTCACCAACATCTGCGAGCGGGCAGTCTTCGTGGCGACGGGCGAGATCAGGGAATTGCAGACCGCCTCTGACCCGTCCGAGAGCAAATGACGCGCGACCGGCGAGGCGACATGCCGCATCCTCTCGATTTTATTTCCCAAAAAATACGCAAACCGCTCTTCCTTTCGCTCCTCGCGGCGACCGTCGTCCTGTTCGCCGTCCTCCGCGCGTTGGACGCGCCCCTGCAAACCTCCGCCGCGCCGAACGGGATCGTCTCCTACGAACTGGCGGGCAACATTAAACCCGCCGCCGAGATCCTCGCCTCGTGGGACGCGCGCGCCCAACTCTTCGCGGCCTTCGGGCTGGGCTTCGACTACCTCTTCATGCCGGTCTACGCGCTGACGCTGTCGCTCGGCGTCCTGCTCGCCGCGCGGCGGCGTGCGGGATGGTTCGCCCGTCTCGGCGCGCCGCTGGGATGGGGCGCCCTCCTCGCCGCGCTCTTCGACGCCGTCGAAAACTTCTCGCTCTGGAAATTCATGCTGGGAGATTTTCAAACGCTCTGGCCGCGACTGGCGGCCGTCTGCGCGACGACAAAATTCGCCCTGTTGTCGCTGGGACTCGCGTACGCGCTGGCCGGCTGGCTGTGGCCGCGAAAAACAACCAACTCATAAACAGAAAGGATGGCAAGAGATGAAAAAATCGGCTTTGATCTTTGCGGCGGTCGCGTTCCTGGCGGCGCTCGGCGGGACGGTTATCAGCCCGCTGTGCACCCCCTGCCTGGCGCTGATCATCGGCGCGCTCGCGGGGTACCTGGCCGGCGTGTTCGACAAGCCCACGGATAAATCCGCCGCGGTCAAGGGCGGCGCGCTTGCCGGCGCGCTCGGCGGACTCGGCGCGGCGCTGGGACAGGCAGGCGGATCGGTCGTCAACGGCGTCCTCATGGGGCCGGAGGGGACCGCGCAGTTCGTCCGCCAGCTGGGTCTGCCCGTCAGCGGCGATATCGGCTCCACTTATTGGGTCTCCCTGGTTATCAGCACGGCTTGTTTCGCGGTTTTGAACATCGGCATCATGGCCGCCATGGGCGCGCTGGGCGGTCTGCTCTGGAATCAGTTCAGCAACAAGCCCGCCGCCGCTCCCCCGCCGGCGGCGCCGATGCAGTAGCAGGAAAACGCGCGGGCGGGCGAGTCCGCTCGAAGTCACGCGCGAAGCGAGAGAATCGAAACGGGACGCGTCCTGGTTGGGCGCGTCCCGTTTGTTGATTGCCGGTCAGGTCACTTGGAAGGGTGCAGCCAGCCGCGCAGTTCCATGGCTTTGATCACGCGCGAGATGGCGACCATGTAGGCCGCGTCGCGCATGGAGACTTTCCGTTCCTGCGACATTTCCAGCACGCCGTAGAAGGCGGACGTCATCTTCTGGTCGAGTTTTTCGAGCACTTCATCCTTCGGCCAGTAGAAGTTCATGTCGTTCTGCACCTGTTCGAAGTACGAGCAGGTCACGCCGCCGGCGTTGCAGAGGAAGTCGGGGATGTCGAAGATGTTGTTGGCTTTGATGTATTCGTCGGCTTCGGGGGTGACGGGGCCGTTGGCGGCCTCGGCGACGATCTTGACGCGCTTGGACATCTTCTTGACGGTCTCGCCGTTGACGTGGCCTTCGACGGCCGCGGGGATCAACACGTCGGCTTCCTTCTCGATCCACTTTTCGCCGTCTTCAATGATGTAGCCGGCCGCTTTTGCTTTTTCCTTGTCCACCGTGCCGTATTGGTCGGTGATGGTGAGCAGGAAGCGGGGATCCACGCCGTCTTTGTGGCTGTAGGTGAAGGCTTTCTTCTCATGGCGGTCGTAGCACGAGACGCAGGCCACCTTGCCGCCCAGCATTTCGATGAATCCGATGGAGGCGTATTGCGCCACGTTGCCGAAGCCTTCGATGGCCGCCACCGATTTCTTCGGGTCCATGCCGAGGTGTTTCATGGCCTCGCGCACAGTGTAGATGACGCCATAGCCGGTGGCCTCGGCGCGGCCCAGCGAGCCGCCTCCGCCCACAGGTTTGCCGGTGAACACGCCGGGCGTATATTCGCCGACGAGACGGGAATACTCGTCCATCATCCAGCCCATCATCTGGGCGTTGCTGCCCACGTCGGGCGCGGGGACGTCGTTGCGCGGGCCGATGTTCTTCCACATGGCGCGCACCCAGCCGCGGCAGATCTCTTCCTTCTCGCGGACGGACAACGCGGACGGGTCCACCACGACGCCGCCCTTGCCGCCTCCCAGCGGGATGTCGGCCACGGCGCATTTCCACGTCATCCACGTGGCGAGCGCGCGGACGGTGTCCAGCGTCTCGTTGGCGGCGAAGCGGATGCCGCCCTTGTTGGGGCCGCGCGCGTCGTTGTGCTGGACGCGGAATCCCTGGAAGACCTTGATCGAGCCGTCGTCCATGCGCACCGGGATGCGGAACGCGTATTCGCGCATCGGCCAGCGCAGGGTCTCGGCCACGCCCGGGTCGAGGTTGAGTTGTTTGGCGACAGCGTCGAACTGTTTCTGCGCCATTTCAAAAGCGTTGAGTTGATCGGACATGCTTATCTCCTAAAGAGTGGTTGAAAAAAGATAAACGGACTTCCCGGACGGGAAGCCCGCTTATAAAAAGCCTATGTAAGAAATCGCTCCATAAGATAAAACCTGACCGCTGTCACAAGGGTACACGAGATTCAACTTCCCGTCAATGTGACAAACTTCATCTTGTTTGGATCTACGCCTTCAACTGTCTCTCCAACTCGGCCCGCGCCGCCTGCGGATTGGCCTTGCCCGCGGCCTTCTTCATCACCTGCCCGAACAGGAAATTCAACACCGCTTCCTTCCCGGACCTGTAACTGGCCGCCTCGTCCGGGCATTCCTCCAGCGTCTGGCGGACGATCGCGGCGATGAACCCCGCGTCGCTGACCTGCTTCAGCCCCTTCGCGGCGACGATCTCCGCGGCCGACTTCCCGCTCTCGGACATCTCCGCCAGGACGCCGCGCCCCGTCGTTTGATTGATCTCCCCGCCCGCCACGAGACTCACCAACTCCGCCAACGCTTCCGGCCTGACCTTCAGCCGGTCCACGGTTTCCCCGCGCGTTTTCATCAGCCCGAACAGGTCGCCGAGCATCCAGTTCGCGGCCGTCTTCGGCGGGACGGAGGCCGGGAGGCGGGAGACTGTCGCCTCGAAATAATCGGCGACCGACTTCTCCTCCGCCAGCCGCGCCGCGTCTTTGACGGGCAGTTTGTAATCCGCAGCGAATCTCTCCATCTTTGCGCGCGGCAACTCGGGCAGTCCCGCGCGGACGCGCTCCAGCCAGGCCGCGTCCACTTTGAGCGGAGGCAGGTCGGGTTCGGGGAAGTAGCGGTAGTCGTGCGCGTCTTCCTTGCTGCGCTGGGAATACGTCCGCTCGCGGGCCTCATCCCAGCCGAGCGTCTCCTGCTCCACCGTCCCGCCCGAAGCCAAAATTTTGCTCTGGCGGTCGATCTCGAACTCAATGGCGCGTTCCAGGGCGCGGAACGAGTTGAGATTCTTCACTTCGGTGCGCGTGCCAAGTTCTTCCGCGCCGGCCAATCGCACCGACACATTCGCCTCGAAACGGATGACGCCCTTCTCCATGTCCCCGCTGTTGACTTCGAGATAGCGCAAAATGTGACGCAGCGCCTCGCCATAAGCCACCGCTTCCTCGGCAGAGCGCATGTCGGGTTCGCTGACGATCTCCAGCAGCGGCACGCCGGCGCGGTTGAGGTCGAGCAGCGAGCCGCCCTCCGTGTGAGTCAACTTGCCCGTGTCCTCCTCCAAATGCACGCGGCGGATGCGGATCGTTCGCTCGCCCGCGCGGGTCTGGACGACGAGTCGTCCATGCTCGGCAAGCGGCTGTTCGTACTGCGAGATCTGGTAGCCTTTGGGCAGGTCGGGATAAAAATAATTCTTGCGCGCGAACACGCTGACGGGGTTGACCGCGCAGCCCAGCGCCAGCGCCGCGCGGAGTCCCATCTCCACCGCCATCTGATTGACGACGGGAAGCGCTCCCGGCATCCCCGCGCAGACGGGACAGACCGCGCTGTTCGGCAGCGCGACGGTGTTGTCCACTACCGCGCAGGCGCAGAACATCTTCGATTGGGCGGCTAACTCAGCGTGGACTTCGAGTCCGATGACGGGTTCGTGGGGCATGGGAGAGGGTAGAGAAAAGAGAGAAGAGAGTAGAGAGCAGGGAAGATGGTAGAGAGTAGTTATCTGAAATTCGGAATCCGTTTTTCCAAAAACGCGTTCACGCCTTCCTGGTGTTCTTTGGTCTTTCCCGCGTCCTCCTGTAAGTCCGCTTCCATTGCAAGGACTTCTTCGAGATGCGGGTACATGGCTTTGTTGAAAGCCAGTTTGGTCTTCCCGTACGCGCCGACGGGTCCCAGCGCCAGCATGGCGGCGATGTTTTGCGCCGCGCCCGTCAAATCGGACGGGATCACGCGGTTCACCAATCCCCACTGGAGCGCGGTCTGCGCGTCGATGGGCTGGTTGCTGAAATAGAATTCCGCCGCGCGGCCGAGGCCGATGAGCGCGGGCAGGAAGAGCGAGACGCCGCTGTCGGGGACCAGCCCGATGCCGCCGAAGCCGACGACGAATTTCGCTTCCGCCGCGGCGACGCGCAGGTCGCAGGCCAGCGCGATTCCGAGACTGGCGCCCGCGCACATCCCGTTCACCGCGGCGATGACCGGCTTTTCGATCTGGCGGATCTTCAGGACGAGCGGGTTGTACGTCTGCTGGAGATGCTGGCGGTAAGAGACCTTCCCCGCGCCCGCGCGCATTTCGGCGATGTCCTGTCCCGCGCCAAAGGCCGTCCCCGCGCCGGTGAGAACGAGGACGCGCGTCGCGGGGTCGCGTTCGGCTTCGTCCAGCGCGCGTCGCAGAGACTGGATCAGGTCGAAGTCGAGGGCGTTGGCGCGTTCGGGGCGGTTAAAGGTCAGGGTGCGGACGCCCGCTTGAAGCGTGGAAAGAAGCGTCGTCATGGGATGTAGAAAAAAGACCGGGCGCTGGGCCCGGTCGGTTTATTCGCGTCCGTCCTCGGCGGAGTCGTCCTCCCCCGGGTCGAATTCGAGTTCCACTTTTTCGCTGTCGAGGTAGACCCACAGCAGGAGCATGTGCCCGTCGGAAGTCTCCACGTTGCGGGCGGCGGAGATGGGCGCGGTCTGTTCGAGGCCGAGTTCGTTGCGATAGTGCAGGTGGATGTTGGCGCCGGCCCGCCAGGCGCGGTAGCAGCGTTCCACCAGCGCGGGACCGTTGAAGGTGCGCAGGCGGGTGAGCAGGGGGATGGAGAAATGCGGGCCTTCGTTGAGGCCCATGGCCCAACCGTCGTTGACGGCTTCGAAAATGGGGGGCGGTCCTTCGATAATGGTGATTTTGTCGTCCATGATAAACCTTGTAGCGGCATGATACCATAAAAATCTGAGCGGCGCTTTAGAGGCGGTTTTCAGTTCGACGCGTCCCGCTCGAATGTTTCGTGGAACGCCGCGCTCACTTCGGCTTTCACCCGCTCCATCGCGGGGATGGGATCGAGCAGGTCGGCCAGCGCGATGACCGGCTCGCTCAGCCCGCAGGCGATGATGCCGTCCCAATATTCCATGTCGGGGTTGACGTTCAGCGCGAAGCCGTGACGCGTCACCCCTTTCGCGTCCACCTTGACGCCGATGGCGGCGATCTTGGCGGGTTTGACTTTATCTTCGGGACGGCAGCGCGCGCACCGCGAGTGGACGTCGGCCTGCACCCACACGCCGCTCAGCCCGGACCTCTGTCCGCCCGCCACGCCGAGGCGCGCCAGCGCGGCGATGAGGGTTTTCTCCAGGTCGCGGACGTAGCCGACGTAATCAGCCCGTACCCCCGCCTCCTCTCTCGTGGGGAGAGGAGGGAGTTGGATGAGAGGATAGCCCACCAACTGCCCCGGCCCGTGATAGGTGACGTCGCCGCCGCGGTCCACCCAGTGGACGGAGACGCCGCGCCGCGTCAACTCTTCGGGCGGCCAGAGCAGGTTTTCGGCGTGGCCTTTTCGTCCAAACGTGAAGGTGTGGGGATGTTCGAGGAGCAGGAGAGTCGGCGGACGCGTCCCCGCCGCGATCTCCGCCGCGTATTCGTCCTGGAGTTTCCAGGCGAGGGCGTAATCCATCAAACCGAAATCGAGGATTTGCAAATTCATACCGATAATCCCATCGTAGGGGCGGACACGTAGGGGCGGACACGTAGGTCCGCCCTGGCTGTGGGCAGTCACGCAGGACTGCCCCTACGGACCAAAAACCCGCCGATACAGATCCGACTCCAACAACCCGTTCGGATCGCAGCGCTTCTTAAGTTTCTTGAATTTCTCCACGATCTCTTCGCCATAGAACGTCCGCGCGGTTTCGGCGGTGGTCTCGCTGTTCTTGGCGAAGTAGAACCGTCCACCCGCGGCGAGGACGATGCGGTCGAATTCCTGCGTCAATTCGCGCAGACGGGCGCGGTTCGCGTCGGTGACTTTGAAATCCATCGCGAGCGAGAACCCGTCCACGGCGTGGGTGAGGAGGAAGGCGTCGGGGCGGTGGCGTTTGGTGACGCCGAGGTAGGAGGGGAGATTCCGCTTTTTGGCGAGGGCCAGCATCTCGGTCCAGGCGGGAAGCGCAGTCTCCTTCGGGAGGAAACTCTGATATTGGATGAGTCCGCCGCGCCCGTAGGAGAGTTCCCAGTTCGGGACGTAGTCCAGCAAAAAGTGGAAGGCGGCGTGGCTTTGTCGGAAGGTGTGACGGCGCAGGCTGGCGACGTACTTGGCGAGGTTGACCGCGCCCCAGCCGAGGTCGTTGGCGAAGGGCGTCATAAAATAGTGCAGCAGGCTTTTGGGAAACACGCCAAAGAGACGATCGGGCAGGTTCTGGTAAGCGAGCGTCATCGTCTTTTGCGCGTCGGGGTCGTCGTCCGCGTGCAGGTAATCGGCGGCGTGGATCTGTCCATGACCGACGGTGATGCAGTCCAGCCAGCCCACGATGTAATCGTGGTTCGGCGCGCCGTCTTCGAGACTTTGCAGTTGTTCGCCCAACGTGCGCGTCGGCCAGGCGCGGACTTCGAGCAGGCCGGATTCCATTTTCTTCATCTTCAGGCTGATCGAAGTG
This sequence comes from Anaerolineales bacterium UBA7227, assembly GCA_002473085.1. Lineage (GTDB taxonomy): Bacteria > Chloroflexota > Anaerolineae > Anaerolineales > Villigracilaceae > Denitrolinea > Denitrolinea symbiosum. The sequence goes on along the minus strand of DKTP01000007.1, from coordinate 13,526 downwards.
AACACGCCCAACATGCCGTAGCCGCCGATCATGGCGTAAAACAGGTCGGCGTTTTTCTTCGGCGAGCAGGTGACTTCCGCGCCCGTCGGCAGGATCGCCGTGAACTCGGTCACGTGTTCGCCGAAAACGCCCATGCGGAAATTGTTCTTCCCGTGGATGTTCGCGGCGAGACAGCCTCCCAGCGTGGTGGTCATCGTCCCGGAGACGACGGGCGGCCACCAGCCATCGGGCAGGACGCGCTGCCACAATTGCCGGAGCGTGACGCCCGGCTCGCATCGCGCCTGACCTGTGGCGGGATCCCACTCGAGGATTTGATTCATCCCCGACAGGTCGAGGACGATCCCGCCGCCGTTCATGGCTGCGTCGTTGTAACTGCGTCCCGCGCCCCGCGCGGCGACGGCGAGCCCGTCCCGTTTGGCGCGCTGGAAGGTTTCATGAATTTCGTCCGCCGAGCGCGGCCGGACGAGATACGACTGCGCTTTGAGCGAGTGTCCGAAGTTTTCGAGGGTGGCGAAGTTCATAAGGATGAAGGGTGAATGGTGAAGGATGAAATTGAATCAAGATCACTAAAAACTCAGCCGTCTAAACAGCGCCGAAGGGACGTGTTGAATCGCCAGCATGATCCACCTCCAAATCGGGTGGGTGTAGACGGTCTGCTTGCGCTTGCGGATGGCCGCGTAGATGTCGTCGGCGGCGCGCTCGGGGGTTATGGTGAAGGGTTTGGGACCCGCGCTGGCGCGCAGCATGTCCGTCGCCATGAAGCCGGGTTTGACGGTCAACACATGCACGCCGTGACGCGTGAGGCGGTTGCGAAGCGCTTCGAGATAGGTCGTCATCCCCGCTTTGGAGGCGTTGTAGCCGGGATTGGCGATGCGTCCGCGGTCGCCCGCCACAGAGGAGATGCCCACGATCGTCCCGCTTTTGGCTTCCTTCATCAGGTCGCCGACGGGAGCCAGCCATGCGACCGCGCCCGAAAAGTTGGCGGCGATCATCTGGATGTCGTCCGCGGCGGACATTGTTTCGAGGCCGGGCGGAAGGTTGATCCCCGCGTTGAAGACGAAGAGATCCAGCCCGCCGAGGTCCGCGATGACGCGTCTCAGCAGGGACGGGACTTCCTCGTAGTTGGTCACGTCATGTTCGTAGGCGAGGGCGCGCGTCACGCCGTCGGCGTTGAGCGACGCGCAGAGCTCCGCCAGCCGGTCGATGCGTCGGGAGAGAAGCGCAAGGGCGAATCCCTCGCGGGCGAGTTTTTTGGCGAGCGCGGCTCCCAGTCCTGCGGACGCGCCGACGATGACGGCGCGTTTGCGGGGCTGGAGCGGGGTGGCAGGCAAAAGGGACGAGGTCATGTCGTCTGCCCTCCATTTTTGTGAGTTTGGTTCATTCTAACATAGTTCGATTCTGAAAAGAATGAGGCTATAATGGCGTCGTCAGCACATCACAAGCGCCGCGGACCGCATAGCGCCCGCTCTCCAGCGCGGTTTTGGCGTTAGAGAATGCCGCTTACGCGTTTTTGTGAAGCGCTGATCTTATATTTTCCGCTCAGCCGCGCTATTGGACCCACCCGGACAAATCCTTCTCGCGTTTATCTGGTTTGAAATGAGCGATCATCGAATTATCATCTTCGAAAAGGCAAGACGGTTGTTGAAGGAAGGGGAAATCAGCGGGCGCGAGCGCGAAGAATTGCTGTTTCTGCTCAGCGACCTGCTCAGCGCTCTCGGCAAAGCCGACCTGCCCGAAAGCGAGGGCGGACTTTTTCTCGCGTCCAACCCGGGCTATTGCCGGGTCCTGCTTTCCCTGTTGAAACAACAGACCGCGGAACTGGACACCCTCCGCAAGCTGAGCGCCAGCCTGACCGCCAACCTGGATATGTCCGCCGTGCTGAACGCCATTACGCAAGAGGCCATGCGGCTGGCGCTGGACGCGCGCGCGGTGCATATTTTCCTGTACAGGAACGAGACATTGATCTTCGGCGCCGGCCTGCAGCCCAACGGACGCACCGACGCCATTGCCATACCTCGTCAAAACGGACTGACTTACGCCGTGGCGCGCAAGGGACAGACGATCATTGTGGAAAATATGAGAGACCATCCGCTTTACCGGGACGCCCCCCCAGAGTGGGAAGGTTCCATCATCGGCATCCCGCTCAAGATGAGAAACCGCGTGGTGGGCGTGATGAACCTCTCGCGTTCCACCACCGGGGGGTTTTCGGCTGCGGAAGTCCGCCTGCTCGCGCTGCTCTCGGACCAGGCCGCGGTGGCCATCTCGAACGCCAGCCTGCACCAACAGGTCAGCCGCAAGGCCTACACCGATACCGTGACGGGCCTGCCCAACCGCCGCGCCCTGGATGAGCGGCTGGAAAATGAAGTGGCCCAGGCGGACCGCACGGGACAAAGTTTCGCCGTTGTGATGATGGACCTGGACGGATTCAAGTCCGTCAACGACACGTACGGACACGCGCTGGGAGACCACACCCTGCGCGCTTTTTCCAAGTACATCGCTCAAGGGGTACGCTCCACCGACTTCCTAGCGCGTTATGGCGGCGACGAACTGACCCTCATCATGAGTCAGACGGCGCTTCCCGCCGCGATGCTGGTGGCGGAAAAGATCAGGGAAAAAGCGGGCGATTTCTTCTTTCTCGCGCCGAACCGCTCCCGCATCACGCTTGGACTTTCGGGCGGAGTGGCCGTCTATCCCACGCACGGACGCGGCGCGTCCGAACTCCTGCGCGCCGCCGACGAAGCCCTCTATCGCGCCAAACGCCACAGCCGCGGCCAATTCCTGCTGGCAAAAGACGCGCCCGGCTCATCTTCCATGCCCGCCCAGCCATAACGCCTGTCACTTTGAACGCCAGCGGGGTTATAACCAGCAAACCAGACCTGCGTCACGCCGCCAATTCATCCATCGGAGAAAACCATGCCCCGCAAAGTCAAACTCATCCTCAACCCCATGGCCGACATGGGACGCGCCTGGACGGTCGCCAACAACCTGCGCCCGATCGTGCAGGAATTTCAAGGCGACATCTCCTGGAGCGGGACCGTCTACCCGACCCACGCCACCGAACTGGCAAAGCAGGCCGCGGCCGAAGGCTGCGACCTCGTCATCGCGCTCGGCGGCGACGGAACCGCGCACGAGGTCGTCAACGGCCTCATGCAGGTCCCCGCGGAGAAACGCCCCATTCTCGGCGTCGTCCCCATCGGTTCAGGCAACGACTTCGCCCACGCGCTCGGCATCCCGAAGAGATCGGATCACGCCCTCGCCCACGCGCTTAAAGCCGAAACCGTCTCGGCCATTGACGTCGGCCTGCTCACAGACGAAGACAGCGGGCGGAAGGAATATTTCGACAACACTGTCGGCGCGGGCTTCGACGCGGTCGTCACCATCCGCTCGCACAAACTGCCCATCATCAAGGGCTTCCTGATGTACCTCGCCGCCGTCATCCAGACCATCGTCTTCAACCACGTCCCCGCCAGGATCCGATACCAAAGCGACCGCGAGTCCTGGGAAGACACCGTGCTGATGACCACCATCTGCAACGGCGGGCGCGAGGGTGGCGGCTTCCTCATCTCGCCCGATTCGAAAATTGACGACGGCATCCTCCAATTCCTCGCCGTCAAAAAAATCTCCCGCCTTATGATGTTCCGCCTCGTGCCGGAGTTCATGAAAGGCGCTCACCTGCGCTTCCCGCACATCCAACTCGGCTCCTTCAAAACGCTCCGCATGCAATCCGACCGTCCGCTCTACATCCACGCCGACGGCGAGATCTTCACCTCCTTCGGCTCGAACGTGCGGAACATTTCGTTCGAGGTAGCGCCGGGCGCGTTGCGAGCCGTCAAAGGTTGAAAGTTGCAGGTTGAAGATTGGAAGGTTACAATACCTTCAACATTCAACCTGTAACCTTAAACCCAACCATGCCCGACCTGCTCGCCTCGCTTCATTCTCACGACCTCGGACATCTCCGCATCGTCGCCGAACTATGGGGACTCGAACTCGACTCGCGCGCGCGCGACGCGGCCGCCGAAGAACTCTCCGCCTCCCTCCTGGACCCCGAACTGGCGCGCGAGACCCTCGACGTTCTCCCCGCCGAGGCCCGTCCCGCGTTGGACGCGCTCCTCGCCGCGCGCGGACGAATCCCCTGGGCCGAGTTCGCGCGCCGCTTCGGCGAGATCCGCGAAATGGGCCCCGGCAAACGCGACCGCGAACAGCCGCACCGTCACCCCGTCTCCGCGGCGGAGACGCTCTTCTACCGCGGCCTCCTCGCCAAAGCCTTTTTCGACGCCGACAAAGGCGCGCAGGAATTCGCCTACATCCCCGACGACCTGCTGAAAGTCATTGACCGCGAAAGGCGCGAAGAAAACACGGGCGAAATTTTGGGGAGGGCCGCCACGCCCGTGGAAAAAGCCTTCGAGATCCCCGCGGACGACCGCGTCCTCGACGACGCCGCCACCCTGCTGGCCGCTCTGCGAGCAGGCGAGACGGAACGGCGCTTCGCCCCGCAACTCTCCGCCCTGCTCCACGCCGCGAAAATTCTCAGGAAAAACGTCCCCCAGACCGAGGCGGTGAAGACCTTCCTCGAAGCGCCGCGCTTCGACGCGCTGACGATGCTTGTCGAAGCATGGAAGTCCTCCCCCGGCTTCGACGAGTTGCGCCTCGTCCCGTCCCTCGTCTGCGAAGGCGAGTGGACCAACGCGCCGCTCGACACCCGTCAAACCCTCCTCGGTTTTCTCGAGGCGCTTCCGCCCAACCAATGGTGGAGTTTCCCCGCCTTCCTCCGCGACTTGAAACTCAAACACCCCGACTTCCAACGGCCTGCGGGCGATTACGACTCGTGGTTCATCAAGCGCGCCTCCGACGGACAGTACCTGCGCGGCTTCGCCTACTGGGACGCGGTGGACGGCGCCCTCGTCCGCTTCATCATCCAGACCATGCGCTGGCTGGGACTGGCCGACCTGGCCGCGCCCGGCGAGGGGAAAGACTTCACGGCCTTCCGCGTCAGGCAGGCGGGCGCGACGCTGGTCAGGTACGCGGATCAGCCGGGAAAGATCACGATCGCCTCCAGCGGAAAAATCTCCGTCTCGCGTTACGCCTCGCGCGCCGCGCGTTACCAGATCGCGAGATTCTGCGAGTGGGACGAACCCAAAGGCGACGACTTCATCTACCGCGTCAGCGCGCGTTCGCTCAAGCGCGCCTCCGAGCAGGGACTCAAAGCCGGGCAGCTGCTGTCGCTGCTCGCCAAAGCGACGAGGAACGCCGTCCCGCCCGCGCTGGAAAAAGCGCTGAAGCGCTGGGAAGTCAACGGGACCGAGGCCCGGGCGGAGAGTCAAACCATTTTACGAGCCGCGCGGCCCGAGGTCCTGGAAGAGTTGCGGAAGTCGAAGGCGGCGCGCTTCCTGGGCGAATCGCTCGGCCCGACGGCGGTCATCGTCAAGAGCGAGGCGCTTCCAAAGATCGCGGCCGCGCTGGCCGAGTTGGGAGTCCTGCTCGATATTCACGAACCGCCTGCGTTATAATTCGCGCAAATCACTGGAGGCGAAATGACCCAACCCAAACCCCTGCACTGGACGCCCGCGCCCGACGTGGGATTGAGCGTGGTGCGCCGCGGCGACGGCGGCATGACCCTGACCTTTACCGACCTCTCCGAAGCGACCGTCAAAGCCTGGCACGAGTTCGCGCTGGAACACCTGCTCGGGGCGGACCGCCGTACGCGCAACCTGTACGACCTGCGCGCGGTCAAAGATATTCCCGAAAAGGCGATCCGCATGGCGGTGGACGCCAACAGCGACCCCTCGGCGCGCAACATCCGTCTGGCGGTGGTGGTGGCGGACGAGAAGGCTGCGGAGGCCATCCGCACGGTGGCCGCGCTGGCCCTGCCCGAAACCGCCGCGGCGATGAAGATCTTCACCGACATCAACGCAGCGGAAGCCTGGCTGGGACGCCCGCTCGATCAAATCCCGTAGCCATGTCCCTGCCTGCCGCCATTGACGATTTCATTTTTGCAAACCATGCGCTTTTCGAAATGGCGCGACGCGGCATCAGTGAATCTGAAGTTGCACAGGTTTTGTCCGCGCCGGAACAATCCGAAATGGTCCGCGCGGGGCGAGCCGTATATCAGGCAAGATTCAATCAAGGGACGCCGACGAGGACATTCCTCCTACGCGTCTTTGTGGACATTGACCGTCGCCCGCCGGAAGTAGTAACTGCTTACTGGACAAGCAAGGTTGACAAGTATTGGAGATGAGCCATGAAAGTTGTATATGACCGCGACCTGGATACGTTGACGATCATCTTCGCGGACACCGCCGTTGCGGAAAGCGACGAGGATAAGCCGGGCGTGATTTTGGATTACGACACAAACGGCAACCTTATTTCGCTCGAAATCCTGGATGCATCCAAGCGGGTGAATTTGCCGGGTCGGATCGAATATCAAGTGTCTCCAATTGCAGGGTGATACGCGCCGAAAATGAAATCATTACAAGTCGCCGACCGCGTCTTCGACTGGGGATCGCGCACCTATGTGATGGGCGTCCTCAACGTCACGCCCGATTCGTTTTCGGGCGATGGGATCATCGCGCAAGGGGACGCGGTCTCCGTCGCTGTGGAACAGGCCCGCGCCTTCCTTGCCGCGGGCTGCGACATCCTCGACGTGGGCGGGGAGTCGACGCGCCCGGGCTCCCAGCCCGTGGACGCGGCCGCGGAGAAGGGACGCGTCATCCCCGTCATCGAAGCCGTCCTGCGCGAATTCCCCGACGCGCTCATTTCCATTGACACCTACAAAGCCGAAGTCGCCGAAGCCGCGCTGACCGCGGGCGCGCGCATCGTCAACGACGTATGGGCGCTGCGCGCCGACCCAAGACTCGGCGAAGTGATTTCCAGTTTTCAGTGTCCAGTGATTCTGATGCACAACCGCAGCAACCCCGCCAGCGTGGAAGTGAAGACGCGGCTCGGCAGCGCCTACGTCGGCGCGGAATACGAAAACCTGATCGAAGACGTGAAGCGCGAACTGATGGACTCGGTGGACGTCGCCCGCCGCGCCGGGATTCCCGACGAGCGCGTCATCCTCGACCCCGGGATCGGATTTGGCAAAACCGTCGCGCACAACCTCGAACTCATCCGCCGCCTCGACGAGATCCGCGCCCTCGGTTTCCCCGTCCTGCTCGGCCCCTCGCGCAAATCCTTCATCGGCTACACCCTCGACCTGCCACCCGACCAGCGCGTGGAAGGGACGGCCGCCGCGGTCGCCGTCGGCATCACGCGCGGCGCGGACATCGTCCGCGTGCACGACGTCCTGCCCATCAGCCGCGTCGTCAAAATGACGGACGCCATCGTAAGAACCTAACCCAATTACCAATCTCCAATCTCCAATTCCCAAACCCCCAATCTCCAATCTCCACCCGCGCCTCCCCCAACTTCGTTGTAAAATCAACCCATGCCCGACATGGCCGAAATCGTCCACCGCCGACGCGAACGCCGCGCGGACCTGCGCCGCCAGCGCGACTCGCGCCTCCGCGCCGCGGGGCTGGGACTGGGATACGTCTTTTCCATCGCGCTGGCGGTCGTCATCTTCGCGTCCGTCTTCGCCTACGCGGACCTGACGCGCGGCCTGCCCTCGATTGACCAGCTTCCCATTCTCCTGAACCAACGGGACGGACTCCTGCTCCAGCCCACGCGCGTCTACGACCGCACGGGCGAGCAGGTCGTCTTCGTCTTTGCCCCGTCCGACGCCGCGCGCGTCTACATCCCGTTCGCGTCCCTGCCCAAAGACTTTGTGGACGCCACCCTCGCCGCATCGGACCCGCGCTTCGACTCGCATCCCGGCTACACCCTCAGCGGACTCGACAACCCCGATTCGCATCCCACCCTCGCGCAAAAACTGGCCTACGACCTCCTGCTGTTCGCCGAGCCGCCCTCGCTCAAACGCGCCCTGCGCGAACGCATCCTCGCCGCGCAGATCGCGGCGCGCTACGGGAAGAACCAGATCATCGAATGGTACGTCAACTCGGCCAACTACGGCAATTACGCCTTCGGGATCGAATCCGCCGCCGAACTCTACTTCGACAAACCAGCCACGCAACTGACCCTGGCCGAATCCGCCGTCCTCGCGGCCGCCGCCGAGGCGCCCAGCCTGAATCCCATCGACGCGCCTGAAGCCGCCTCCCAGCGCGCCCGCGAGACGCTCCTCGTCATGCAGGCGCTCGGAATGACCGAAGACCTGCCCGCGCCCCCGCCCTTTCCGCATCGGGAGAAAAGAGACCAGGGAGAGGAAGCCTTCGTCAACCTGGCGCTGACCCAACTCTCCACGCGCTTCGACCGCCAGCGCATCGAACGCGGCGGACTGAACGTCGTCTCCACGCTCGATTACGACCTGCAAAAAAGCGCGGCCTGCCTCACGCAAATCTACGTGAGACGCCTCGCGCGTCGACCGGCGGACGAATCCGACTGCGGCGCGGCGCGCGTCCTCCCCGCGCTCCCGCAAACCGGCCTCGCGAACCCGTCCGCCAGCGCGCTCGTCCTCGACCCGCGCGACGGGCAGATCCTCGCCCTCGTCGGCGAGACGGATCTGCAGGGGACCTCCGCCTTCCTCGCCGCGCGCAACCCCGGCTCCCTCCTCACGCCGTTCATCTACCTGACCGGCTTCGCCCGCGGCCTCGGCCCCGCCTCCCTCGTCTGGGACATCCCGCGCGGCGACATCCAAAACCCCGACCGCGCCTTCCACGGCCCCATACGCCTGCGGCTCGCCCTCGCCAACGATTACCTCGCCCCCGCGCTGGACGTGATGGACCAGATGGGCGCGGGCAACGCCGTCGCCGCCGCGCGCTCGTTCGGCCTGGACCTCGCGCCGGGCGCGGACTTCGTCCGCGCTTCCCCGCCCCAAAACCTCCTCGACCTCTCCGCCGCCTACGCGACCTTCGCGGCGCTCGGCCTCCGCAACGGACAGAAATTCGCGGACGCGATCCAGCCCGCCTCCGTCCTGCGCGTCGAAAGCGTGGACGGCGCGCTCTGGCTGGACTGGAGCCAGCCCGAGTCGCAGTCGGTCGTCTCGCCGCAGCTTGCCTACCTGATGGACAACGCCCTCAGCGACGCGTCGGCGCGCTGGCCGAGTTGGGGAAATCCCAACCTCACCGAGACGGGCGTCCCGGCCGCGTTCAAATCCGGCTGGACGGGCGCGTCCGACGCGTGGGCCGTCGGCTACACCCCCGCGCGTCTCGCCGCCGTGTGGACCGGCAACCCGCCATCTTCCGCGGAAGAGGAGACCGCTCTCTCCCCGCGCGTCCCGGCCGGTTTGTGGTCCGCGCTGATGCGGGCCGCGAACGAATCCCTGCCCGCCAGTTCGTGGACTCCGCCGGCGGGCGTCACACAGATGGACGTGTGCGACCCCTCGGGTTTGCTGCCTACGGCAGACTGTCCTGAAGTGGTGCGCGAGGTCTTCGTCAACGGCTTCGAGCCGGCCCAGGGCGACAACCTGTTCCGCGGATATGTCGTCAACCGCGAGACGGGACTGCTGGCGACCGTCTTCACGCCGCCCGAACTGACGGAGCGGCGGGCGTATATGTCCGTCCCGGAGGAGGCGCGGCAATGGGCGGCCGCGGCCGGCATCCCCGTCGCGCCCGAAGCGTACGACGCCATCCAGCCCCCGGCGCCGAATCCCAACGTCCACATCGCGGCGCCCGCGCTGTTCGCGGAAGTGAGCGGACGCGTGCAGATCGTCGGCGCGGCGATGGGAAGCGGATTCCAATATTATCGAATTTTGGTGGGAGAGGGACTTAACCCGCGCGCGTGGAGGCAGATCGGCGCCGACGCGGAAACCCCCGTCGTCAACGGCTTGCTCGCGGAGTGGGACACGACCGGGCTGAGCGGCTTATACGCCATCCAGTTGGCGGTGGTCTATGAAGACGAGAGGGTGGAAACGGCTGTGACGCTGGTGACGGTCAACCGCTGAGCGCCGCGCGGCCTCGCGCCACGACGGCGATGAACTCCATGATGATCTTGAGCGCGGCGAAGACGGTCGCTTCGGAGGGATCGAGCGGCGGCGCGACCTCGACCACGTCCAGGCCGACGAGCGGCAGTCCCTGCAACGATTGGATCAACGTCAGCGCCTCGCGGCTGGAGAGGCCGCCGAATTCGGGGATGCCCGTCCCCGGCGCGGCGGACGGGTCGAGGCAGTCAATGTCGAGCGAGACGTGGACCGCGTCGCAGCGCGCCAGGATCTTCCGCACGTCAGCCGCCACCGACTTCATGCCGAGTTCGGCCACATCGGCCGCGGTGTAGACGTGCATCTGTCCGCGCTCGATCAGGTCGATCTCCTGCTCCTCCCACGAACGCAATCCGACGAGGCAGACGTCCTGCTGGTCAATTCCAAATTCCAGGCCGCGGCGCAGGACGCAGGCATGCGAGAGCCGCGAGCCGTCGAAGTCGTCGCACAGGTCGGGATGCGCGTCCACCCACAGCAGGCCGAGGCGTTTCCCCGCGAAGCGCTGGCGCTGTCCCTGAAAGATGGGAATTGTGACGGAATGGTCTCCGCCGAGGAAGATCGGGATGTTGGAGAGGCCCGCGACGACCTCGGCCGCTTTGGGGAAGTCGGAGGCGGGGTCGGCGACGGGGAAGTCGCCCGCGTCGCGGACGACGAGTCCGGCGAGGCGCGTGCGGTCCTCGCTGAACGGCGTCACGTGCCGCGACCAGAAGCGGATGCGCTCGGGGGCGAGGGCCGCGCCCTTGCGCGCGCTGGCGAGGCCGTCGAAGGGAATCCCCAACACGGTGAAGTCGGCCTGGGCGGGCGACGCGTCCGGGACGTGCAAGTCGCCCCACAGTCCGTGTGTGCCTTCGAGAGTCATGGCGTCTCCTTTCGGGATCGTCTGCCCCCATTGTACCCTGCTCCTCCCCCGCCTTCCGCGCTAGAATGACGACATTGACCCGCTTTCGGTTTGCTTTTACAATGCTTGCATGAACGGCCAATTTGCAGGCTTTTTCCGCCCCGACCACGACCCGCCGCAGGCGTCCTCCCTGCCCGCGACGTTTTACTCATTTTTCAAGATTTGGAGGATAACATGCCCACCCCTTTCGTTTCCAAACGCGCGTCCATCTATGCCGACGTTCCCGATGAAAAATGGAACGATTGGCGCTGGCAGCTCAGCCACCGCCTGAATAACGCCGAAGAAATCGGAAAGATCATCCCGCTGACCGAATCGGAGCGCAAGGCGCTCCAGACCCAGGGACTCTTCCGCGTGGACGTGACGCCCTACTTTATCTCGTTGATCGACCCGGACAACCCCGACGACCCGATCCGGCGGCAGATCATCCCGCGCTCGGAAGAACTGCAATCGTTCACCGCCATGATGGAGGACTCGCTCGCCGAAGACCGCCACTCCCCCGTGCCGGGGCTGGTCCACCGCTATCCCGACCGGGTGCTGATGCTCGTGACGACGCAGTGCGCGTCGTACTGCCGTTATTGCACGCGCTCGCGCATCGTCGGCGATCCCGGCCAGACCTTCTCGCAGGCCGAGTTCGACATGCAGATCGAGTATCTCAAGCGCACGCCGCAGGTGCGCGACGTGCTGCTTTCGGGCGGCGACCCGCTGGTGCTGGCGCCGAAGATCCTCGAGCAGATTCTCACCCGCCTGCGCGAGATCCCGCACATCGAGATCATCCGCATCGGAAGCCGCGTGCCGGTCTTCATGCCGATGCGCGTCACGCAGGAACTCTGCGACATGCTCGCCCGCTTCCACCCGCTGTGGATCAACATCCACGTGAACCACGCGAACGAGATCAGCCTGGAACTCGAACAGGCCTGCGACCGTTTAACGAAGGCAGGCATCCCGCTCGGCAACCAGTCGGTGCTGCTGGCGGGCGTGAACGACAACGTCCACATCCAGCGCGACCTGGTGCAGAAACTGGTCCGCATCCGCGTGCGCCCGTACTACCTCTATCAATGCGACCTCGTCGAAGGCGCAGGACATTTCCGCACGCCGGTGGCGAAAGGCATCGAGATCATGGAAGGCCTGCGCGGACACACTTCGGGCTACGCGGTGCCGCAATACATCATCGACGCGCCGGGCGGCGGCGGCAAGATCCCCGTCATGCCAAACTACCTGCTGAGCATGTCGGACCACAAAGTGATCCTCCGCAACTACGAAGGCTACGTCACCACCTACGAGGAGCCGACCGATTACCTCCCGGAGAAGGCCGCCAAATTCAAGGGACTCAAACGTCCCGAACCCGGACAGGCCGGCATCCACGGGATGCTGGAAGGCGACGTGATGTTCATCAAACCCGAAGGATTCGACCAGATCCACGACCGCGGCGGAATCCAACACCGCCTGAAGGACGAGAAAAAATGGGTCCCGCTCGGCATCGGCGCCGGTGAGGACGCCGACAAAAAGAGCAGTCAGAAGGAGACAGACGAATGACAAAACCCCAGATCGCATATTTCCTGCTTGCGTTGACGTTGCTGGCCGGCGCCTGCGCGCCCGCTCCACAGCCGACGGTGGACGCGCAGGCCGCGGCAAACCAGATCGGGACGTCGGTGGCGCAGACGGTGGAAGCAGGCGCGGCGCTCACCGCCGCGGCCCAGCCGGCCGCCACCGACACGCTCCCCCCCCCGCCGGCAACGGCCATCCCGACCCTGACGCCGTTCCCCACACTGACGCCTTTCGTCGTCACGCCCGGAGTCAGTACCCAGACTCCGTTCGTCGGCGGCGGCGGAGGTCCCACCAAGGATATGCGCTACAGTTGCCAGCTCATCGACCAGGTTCCGCGCGACGGCGCCCCGGCCACGATCCTGAAAGTGGGCGACAAACTGGACGTGAAATGGACCTTGAAAAATAACGGAACCCGGAAATGGGAAGCGGCCACGTATAGTTGGATCTTCTGGAAAGAAAAGGTCCGCTCCGACTTTCCGGCGAACGCGTCGCTCTCTGCAAACCCGTTTCCTCTCAAAACCAGCATCGGTCCGAAGGACATTAAACCCGGCGAGTCTGTCACGCTTGCCGCCGAGCTGACCGCGCCGTCCGCTTTTGACGGCAATAAACCCGTCTGGATCACCGTGCAATACGCGGTGGTGGGCGACGGCGTCAAGTTTTGCACGCCCTACATCCAGATCGAGATCATCCGGCCGGGCATGACCCCGTAAATTGACCGGAAGCCAGGCTTTCTAGAAAAACCTGGCTTCCGGCAAGCCTGTTTTGGAGAAATAACATGGACTGGAAAAAACGATCGGCTTTTCTCGTGGCAGCCCTGGTCATTACGCTGGCCTGCGCGCCCGTTTTACCGTCCATTGCCCCCCTTCCCACCCAGGCCGTCGGCGCGGTGGATACAATCGTGGCCGCGACGTACAACGCCGCGGCCACCGGCACGGCGGTCGTCGTCTCGAAGTACACCTCCACGCCCACCCCGCCCGGCACGCTCACCCCGTCGCAAACGCCGACCGTCACTCCCACCGGGACCGCCACAGTTGACTTCGTGTACCGCTCGCCCACGCCCTTCCCAACCTCCACGCTGAACCTGAAAGGCGGAGGCGGTGGGGGCGGGGGCGGAGG
>DKTP01000015.1 GCA_002473085.1 Anaerolineales bacterium UBA7227 | reverse complement strand
GAAGTTCTACTTCGGGAAAACCGCAAGTAGAACTTGCGGAATCCTTTTTATTTTCATATCGGGCTATGTAGAAAACCAGAAAGATTCGCGTCAATTCGTGAAATTCGCGGCTGGGAATTTTATTTTCGATGAAGCTTGTTGCATCCTTCGCGCTCTTGGCGGCGTATCATTTAAATCTGGAATCCCTTTGCAGCGTCAGCCGCAACCCGTCTTCCAATTTGATGGACGGCTGGAAGCGGAGTTTCTCCTGCGCGAGCGTCAGGTCCGCGCGCATCCGCGAGACGCCGCCCGAAATTTTCGCGTTGTAGACAACGTTGGCTTTGCTGCCCGTCGCTTCCAGCGCGGACTTGATCAGGTCGCGGATGCTGGTCTCCGTCCCCGAACCGATATTGATCACCAGCCCGTTGACGTTCGGCGCGGTGGACGCGGCCACCATGGCGCTGACCGCGTCGTCCACATAGACGTAATCGCGGGTCTGCGTTCCGTCGCCGTGCGCGATCAGCGTCCCGCCGCGCTGCGCCTGGCGGAGATAGTGAGGGACGACGGGCGGATGCGAGGCCGGCAGGCGCTGCCCGGGGCCGTAGGCGTTGAAGATCCGCAGGCTGACGGTTTCGATCTCCCACAGGTTCCCGATGGTGCGGACGTAATGTTCCGCCGCGATCTTGGAGACGGCGTACGGCGAGCGCGGGTTGGGGACCATGTTTTCGCGCAGGGGCTGCTCGCCCATGTCGCCGTAGACCGCGCCCGAGGAGGCCAGGACGACGCGTTTGACGCCCACGTCGCGGATGGCCTCCATCAGCGACACCGTCCCGCCGACGTTGACCGCGTTGTAGTCGCGCGGGTACAGAATGGATTCCTGCACCGAGACGCGTGCCGCGAGATGGTAGACCACGTCCACGTCCTGGAGGAGCGTCCACAACTTGGGACGGTCGTTCACGTCTCCGCGCGTGAAGTGGACGTCGGGCGCCAGCGCTTGCGGGTCGCCCGTGGAAAGATCGTCCAGTCCGCGCACCTGATGTCCCTCGCGGGCGAGTTGGTTGGCAAGCGATGAGCCGAGGAAGCCCGCGGCTCCGGTGATGAGGAAGTTCATGGAATTTATTTGGGTGAAACGATCTTTTCCAACTCGCTTACCAGAAGAGGCAAGTCGAGTTGAATGATGTCCCAGACAATGTCGTACAGATATGCATCATCGCGCGACATAGAACACCTTGGCGGAGTCGAGAATGGCTTTTTTACGAATGGGGTTTCGGCTGGCTTTGACCCCTTGATAAGTCAATAGATCCACGTTTCGTCCAAGAATTTTTCTCAACTCATCTGGCATGGCAAAGAAAGCGAGGCCTGGCGTGTAGCCTTTCTTGAATTCAATTAATATATCCACATCGCTGGTTGGTTTGGAATTATCGCGTAAAACTGACCCAAAAAACGCCAGTTTTTGGATGTTATATTTGCGACAAAAATCCGCAATTTTCCTGCGGGGAATGTTGAATTTCTGACTGTCCATGTTTGGATTATACAACATGAGAGGCATTCCGCTATTCTCTTGATTCCCTTTGTCCAATCTCGCTTCTCGTCAACACGATCACCGCAGCCAGGATCAGCCCGCCGCCGACCAGCGTGATCGGCGCCAGGCGCTCGCCGAAGAGCCACGCGGCCAGCAGCACGGTGACGACGGGTTCCAGCGTGGAGAGCAGCGAGGCGTTGGTCGGGCCGATGCGTTCGATGCCTGCCAGGAAAGCCGTGACCGGGATGACGGTGGCGAAGATCACGATCCCAGCCATGGATAACCAGCCCGAACCGCTCGCGGGGAAATGCGCGCCGTTGACGAGGGTCAACGTCCCATACACCAGCGCGGCCGAGGCGAAGATGACCAGCGAGGATTGGATCGCGCCGACCTGCTTCATCACGTTCGCGCCGACGATGATGTACGCCGAATAGATCAGGGCCGATGCCACCGCGAAGAAGACGCCGAGAAATTCTCCGCTCGCCGGGCCGACGGTGAGAGCCGTGCCGACCAGGGCAACCGCCAGCGCGGCCGCTTTGACCCAGTTCGCTTTCTCTTTAAGGAAGATGACCGAAAGGACGAAGACGATCGCCGGGTAGAGATAGAGCAGTAAAGCGACCAGTCCTGCCGACGCATATTTGATGCCGGAGAGGTAGGTGAACGACTGCCCGGCGTAGCCGAGCGCGCCCATGCCGATGAGTTGCGCGAGGACGCGTCCGCGGGGGAGGGACTCGCGGCGCAGAATCAGGATGAAGGTCAGGATGGAGGCGGCGAAGAGGAAACGCAGGAAGAGCAGGGTGAAGGTGTCCACCCCGTCGGCGTAGAGGAACCGCCCGAAGATGGCCAGCGTCCCGAAACCGGCCGCGGAGACGATGGCGAGGGCGGCGCCGGTGAGTCGTCGTAGAGTGGGCATGGATGATCCGTGGTTCGAAAAACGCTATTGGACTTGTTCGCGCGTCGAGTCGGCGCGCGATAGCTTGGCGCGATTATGGAGTTTCACAGTATGTTCTTTCCGCCAGTTTGTGCAGTTTCCCGGCTTTCAATTCGTCCAATGTCCCCGCGCCCGCCGCGAACATCGCCACCTCGATCTGGCGTTTGGTCAGTCTCATCGCGTCGAGGGTCTTTTCGGCAGAGACGGCCGCGGCTTTGAGGAACCCGCCTGCCATGCCGCCGAGCGTCGCGCCGAGGGCCAGGCACTTGGCGATGTCGAGTCCGTCTTTGAGGCCGCCGCTCGCGAAGACGGTCATGGCGGGCGCGGCTTTTCGGACGATCTGAATCGACTCGGCGGTGGGGATGCCCCAGCCGATGAACGCGGCGGCGAGTTCGCGCCTGAACTCGTCGGGAGCGCGGTGCATTTCGACTTGCGACCAACTCGTGCCGCCCGCGCCGGCCACGTCAATGGCGGCGACGCCGCACCCGGCCAGGAGTTTCGCCGTCCGCGCGGAGATGCCCCAGCCCACCTCCTTGGCGATCACGGGGACTTCGATCTTTTTGCAAAGCGCCTCGATCTTGGCGGCCAGCCCGGCAAAGTTCACGTCTCCCCCGGCCTGGACGGCCTCTTGCAGGGGATTGAGGTGCAGGATGAGCGCGTCGGCCTGGATCATGTCCACGGCGCGGCGGCAGTGGTCGAGCGCGTAGCCATAGTTGAGTTGGACCGCGCCGAGGTTGGCAAACAGCAGGATGTCGGGCGCGGCGCGGCGGACTTGGAACGTGGCGGCCTGTTCGGGATGTTCGAGCGCGGCGCGCTGACTCCCGACTCCCATCGCCACGCGGGCCTCCTGCGCGGCCTCGGCGAGACGGAGGTTGATCGTTTTCGCTTTGGCCGTCCCGCCGGTCATGGAGCTGACCAGGATGGGCGCGGCCAGCCGCTTGCCGAACAGGTCGAGGGACGCGTCGACGCGGTCGAGGTCGAGCTCGGGAAGCGCCTCGTGGACGAAGCGGTAGTTTTCGAGGCCGGTCGTCAGCGCGGAGCGGACGTCCCGTTCCAGGTTGATCTTAATGTGATCGGATTTTCTGTCTACCAGTTCCGTATCTTTTTTCATAGGGGGGTGTTTCCTGTCTTTGAATTGGGCTGGTATAATCCCAGCCATCTAAATTGCCAACTCAAGCATTCGGAGGAACCATGTCTGATAAATTTGAAGACGTCAAAAAAGTGATCGTTGACCTGCTGGGCATTGACGACCCGTCGAAGGTGACGCCCGAAGCCCGCTTTCGCGAGGACCTGGGCGCGGATTCGCTCGACCTGGTGGAACTCATCATGGAGTTCGAAGAGACGTTCAAGATGGAAATTTCGGATGAAGACGCCCAGAAGATCTTCACCGTGGGCGACGCGGTTGCCTACATCTCCAGCCACGTCAAGTAACCGTCTGTTGCGGGATTATAACGTAGAGCCGCCTGTCTTCTGACAGGCGGCTTTCATATCCTCGGGGCGGGCCGCGTTAAAGGTCGAAGTTGCCGGAAGATTCGGGCTGGTACAGTATCTTTTTGACCTGCAAGCGTCTTTTTCCCGCAGGGACGTTCCACTCGAAAGTATCCCCGACCTTGTATCCCAGCATGGCGGTCCCGATCGGCGCGAGGATGGAGACTTTTCCCTGCCCGGGGTCGGAATCTTCGGGGAAAACCAGCGTATAGGTTTCTTCGTCCCCTGTGTCCAGGTCCTGGAGGGCGACGGTCGAATTCATGGTGATCACGTCGCTAGGGATGTCGCGCGGCGAAACGACGGTGGCGCGTCGGATCTCCACTTTGAGCTTTTCCAGGTATTCGCTTTTCCGGTAATCGGTGGATTGAGCGTCCCAAAGAAGCTTTTTCAAGCGTTCGAGATCGAATTCGGTAATGTAAATTGATTGGTTATCCATGGTCGCCTTCTCTTAATCTGTCAGTCGAGCTTTGAAGGTTGGTCTGTGTGGAAAGAGCGCGGCTGCAAGTCCAACCCGGAAACCGCGCCCAGCAAATTCAGATACAAGGAGTATAGCATGAATTTTGGGAAAGGCACAAGCGAGGCGTGGGAAATTTTCAAAATCTGTGTTATACGCGTACCGCATTACGACACCCCCGGAGATTCGCCGCCGCGTTGGATGAAAATGAAAACAAACCCGCAATTCGAACTTATCCGCCAATCCGCCACCGTCGCGATGGCGGACCGCATCCTGGCGCTTAAAGCCGACGGGCGCGGGATCGTCCCCTTGCAGGTCGGCGATCCCGACTTCGACACGCCGCCCGCCGTCGTGGAGGCGGCCCTGCGCGCCATGCAAAGCGGACAGACGCACTACGCGCCCTCGCGCGGACTGCCCGACTTGCGCGAAGCCGCCGCGTTCAAACTGCGCCGCGACGAGCGCGTGGACTACGACCCAGCCTCCGAAATCCTCGTGACGCACGGCGGCATCCACGCCTATTACGCGGCCATGCAATCCATCCTTTCGCCGGGCGACGAAGCCCTCATCCCCGACCCATCGTGGGCGACTCATTCCAACATGGTCGTCATGTTGCGCGGACGCGCGCTCCGCGTCCCCGCGCCCGCCGAAGACGGATTCATCCCGGCGCTGGCCGCGTGGGAGAAGGCGCTCACGCCGCGCACGCGCGCCATCGTGCTGAATTATCCGTCCAACCCGACCGGCGCGTATCCCTCGCGGGAATATCTGGAGCAAGTCCACGCCTTCGCGGGCGCGCACGACCTGTGGATCGTCAGCGACGAGGTGTACGGAAGCCTGTATTACGGCGAGCCGCCCGTCAGCGCCGCCGCGTTCGACGGAGCGAAGGAACGGACGCTGGTCGTCAACAGCCTGTCCAAATCTTACGCGATGACCGGCTGGCGCGTGGGATTCCTCGCCGCGCCCGCGCGCGTGATCGAGAACGCGCTGAAGGCGGGACAAAACTCCATCACCTGCGTCGCGCCGTTCGTCCAGAAAGCCGCGGCGTTCGCGTTGACCGACCCGGCGATGCAGGCCGTCACGGCGGGGATGCGCGCCGCCTACGCGCGAAGGCGCGCGCTTGTCCTGCGGTTGGCGCGTGAACTGGAAAGCGGCCGCGTGCGCGTCGTCCCTCCGCAGGGCGCGTTCTATTTCTTCCTCGACTTGCGCGCCCTGGGGATGTCGTCCGTCGAGATGTGCGAACGCCTGCTCGAGGAAGCGGGCGTGGGACTGGTCCCCGGCTCGGCGTTTGGCGAATGTGGCGAGGGATTCATCCGCATGACCATCGCCGCTTCGGAGGAGGACGTCGAAGCGGGTTTTCGGAAGATTATCGAATGGGCGGAGGCGCAACCCGTCGCGCCGTCCGCGAAGGATGGCGGATTATGAGAGTCGCTTTTCAGGGCGAGGCGGGCGCGTTCTCGGAGCAGGCCGCGCTGAACCATTACGGAGGCGCGGACCCCGTCCCGTGCGGATCGTTCGACGCGGTCTTCGACGCGGTCAATTCTCGAAAATGCGACGCGGGGATTATCCCCGTTGAAAATTCGCTGGCGGGCAGCATCCACCAGAACTACGACCTGCTGATGCAGAATGACCTGTTCATTGTCGGCGAATATGTGCTGCGCGTGCGTCATTGCCTGATCGCCAACCCCGGCGCGGAAAAGCCGCTCATCCGAAAAGCCATCAGTCATCCGCAGGCGCTGGGACAATGCGCCGGTTATTTGCGCCGGAACGGGATCGAACCCGAAAACGGATTCGACACCGCCGGAAGCGTCAAGGCTTTGAAAGAATCGGGCGCGCTGGACGCCGCCGCGATCGCCTCCCGCCGCGCGGCGGAAATTTACGGGATGGAGATTCTCGAGGAAGGCATCGAGGACAACCCCGAAAATTACACGCGCTTCCTCGCCATTCAACGCGAGCCTGCCGTTCCGCAGGGCGAAGCGAAGACCTCCATTGTGTTCACGTTGAATAACGTCCCGGGCGCGCTGGCTGCCGCGTTGAATCTTTTCGCCGAGGCGCAGATCAACCTGACCAAGATCGAATCGCGTCCCTTGCAGGGCAAGCCGTGGGACTATCTTTTCTACTGTGATTTCGAGCGCGCCGCGAACGAGCCGCGTGCCGGGGAAGTCCTCGAGTGTTTGCGCGCGCTCGCGCCGTTCCTGCGCGTCCTGGGTTCGTACCCTCGCTTCCAGCCATGAACAATTTCAAATTCGCCCTTGACACCTGCGCGCCTCGTGCGTAGAATACCGCTCAATGTCCACCATCTCCCGCTTCTATTTTGCGTACTACTTTTACGGCTCCCAAACTTTGGACGCCGTTGGTTGCGCTTAAGCGGGCAGAACTACTTCCGTTCACGAAAAGAGCGAGACCATGCGGTCTCGCTCTTTTTTTATACCTGCACAAGGAGAAACCCATGCATCAACGCGGCGTTCGCGGCGCCACCACCATCGAGGCGGACGACAAGGAGCGCGTCCTTTCCGCCACGCGGGAATTGCTCCTCGCCATCCTCGCGTCGAATCCCGGCCTCGAGACGGACGACATCGCCTCGGCGCTGTTCACCGTCACGGGCGACATCGCTTCAGCCTACCCCGCGCGTGCCGCGCGCCAATTGGGCTGGGACCTCGTCCCGATGATGTGCGCGCGCGAGATCCCCGTCGCGGACGGCTTGCCGCTGTGCATCCGCGTCCTGATCCATTGGAACACTGAAAAACGGCAGGACGAGATCCAGCACGTCTATCTGCGCGACGCGGTCCAGTTGCGTCCCGATCTGGAACATTCACCGGCGCGGACTTAAGTCTGCGCGATAAACCAATTTTCAGGAGATATTTCATGATGATCGTCATGCGTCCCGGCGCCCCGAAGGAACAGATCGAAGCCGTCATTTCCGCGGTGGAAAAAAATCAACTCATCGCCCACCCGATCTTTGGCGTGGAACAGGCCATCATCGGCGCGGTCGGGGATGGACATTACGTGGCGAAGGAAATCTTCGAAGCCCTCCCCGGCGTGCTGGAAGTGCAGCGCATTTCCAAACCCTACAAACTCGCCTCGCGCCAATTCCACGAACAGGATTCGGTCTTCCCGTTGGACGGATTCACCATCGGCGGGGAGGAGATCGTCGTGATCGCGGGTCCCTGCTCGGTTGAATCGCGGACGCAAATCCTCGAGATCGCGCAGGCCGTCCGCGAGGCGGGCGCGCACGCGCTGCGCGGCGGAGTCTTCAAGCCGCGCACCTCGCCGTATTCCTTCCAGGGACTGGGCGAAGAAGGTCTCGAATACCTGGCGGAAGCCCGCGCGCTGACGGGCATGCCCATCGTGGCTGAAGTCATGGCTGTCTCGCAAGTCGCGCTGATGGAAAAATACGTGGACGTGTTCCAGATCGGAGCGCGCAACATGCAAAACTTCAACCTGCTGCGCGCCGTCGGCGAGACGCAGACGCCCGTGCTGTTCAAGCGCGGCCTCTCTGCCACCATCGAAGAAATGCTCATGGCGAGCGAGTATATTTTGAGCGGCGGCAACGACCGCGTCATCCTGTGCGAGCGCGGCATCCGCACGTTCGAAACCGCCACGCGCAACACCACCGACATCAACGCCATTCCCGTTCTGAAAAAATTGACTCACCTGCCCGTCATCCTCGACCCGTCTCATTCCACAGGCGAAGCGGACTACGTCGCCTCTGTCGCCCGCGCCGCCATCGCCGCGGGCGCGGACGGCATCATCGTCGAGGTGCATCACGATCCCGCCAACGCCATCTCCGATGGACGGCAATCGCTGACGCCCGAAGCCTTCGCGAAAATGGTGAACCAGGCGCGCGCCGTCGCCGAGGCGGTGGGACGCAGGCTGGCTCCCGTGAAGCATGTCCACGCCTGACTTTAAACTCTCCGAAGCCCGGATCGCCGTCGTCGGATTGGGCTTGATGGGCGGCTCGCTCGCGCTGGGACTGCGCGGCAAATGCGCCGCGCTGTTCGGAATTGACCCGCAGCCCGCCGCGCTCGAACTGGCTCTCTCCTCCCGCGTCGTTGACCGCGCCGACAGCCTTCCCGCCAACCTGCTGCCTCACGCGGACCTCGTCATCCTGGCCGCGCCGGTCCCCGCGATTTTATCCCTGCTCGAAGACCTGCCCGCGCTCATGCCCAATCCCTGCATCGTCATGGACCTCGGCTCGACGAAAAAGGACATCGTCAACGCCATGTCGCGCCTGCCCGAGCGATTCGATCCCATCGGCGGACATCCCCTCTGCGGCCGGGAGAAACTCTCGCTGGTCAACGCCGAAGCAAATCTATATCGCGGCGCGCCTTTCCTGCTGACGCCGCTGCCGAGCGCCTCGCCGCGCGCTTTATCCGCCGCGCGCCAGGTCGTCGAAGCGTTGGACGCGCACGCGGAGATCCTCGATGCGGACGAACACGACCGCCTCCTCGCGGTGACCAGTCATTTGCCCTTCCTGCTTTCCTCCGCGCTCACGTTGTCCGTTCCGCAGGACGCGGCTCCATTCGTCGGACCCGGTTTCAGATCCACAGCCAGGCTGGCGGAGACCCACTCCTCGATGATGCTGGGCGTCTTGCAGACCAACCGCCAAAATACGCTCGAGGCTTTGCGCAAATTCCAAACCCAACTGGCTGAAATCGAATCGGCGCTTGCCTCCGAAGATTTTCCCAAACTCGAATCCCTCCTGAACCAATCCCGCTCCTCCCTTCAAGTCCTCACTGCCACTGATAACTGATAACTAACTAGTATGTCCTCCTCCCTCCGCCTGACGCCCATCCGCCATCCCCTCGACGCCTCCGTCCGCGTGCCCGGCTCCAAATCGCTGACCAACCGCGCCCTGCTCGTCGCCGCGCTCGCGGACGGGACCACGCGCCTGGCCAACGCGTTATTCTCCGACGACTCGCGTTACTTTGCCCAAGCCCTGCAAACCCTCGGCTTCGACGTCCGCCTCGACGAAGCAAATCGCGAGATGACCGTCGTCGGCGGGGGCGGAAAAATCCCCGCTCCCAAAGCGGAACTGTTCGTCGGCAACGCAGGCACCGCAGCCAGGTTTCTCTCCGCGCTTCTCACCCTCGGTCACGGCGAATACATCCTCGATGGCGACGCGCGGATGCGCGAACGTCCCATCGGCGACCTGGTGGACTCGTTAACTCAACTCGGAGCGGTCATTGAACCTTTAACTGCGCCTCTTTCCTCTTTCATCTTTCGCCCTTCCATCTGTCCTCCCGTGAAGATCATCGCCAACGGCCTGCGCGGCGGAAAGACTGAAATTGCAGGCGACATATCGAGTCAATTCCTCTCCGCCCTGCTCATGGTCGCGCCGTACGCTCGAACGCCCGTCGAGATCGTCCTGACCACCGAACTCAACTCCAAGCCCTACGTGGACATGACCCTTTCCATCATGCAAGACTTTGGCATCCGCGTCCAACGCGACGGCTGCCGCTCCTTCTCCGTCCCAACCGCCAACTATCGCGAAGCGCCCCCGCGGCGCCAATCTCCAATTACCAA
>DKTP01000001.1 GCA_002473085.1 Anaerolineales bacterium UBA7227 | reverse complement strand
AATTACCAATCTCCAATCTCCAACCGCCGTGTATCTCAAACGCCTCTCCCTCACCAACTTCCGCAACTTCACCCGCCTGGACATGGACGTCCCGCGGCGGTCGGTTGTGCTGGTGGGCGACAACGCGCAGGGCAAGACCAGCGTCCTCGAGGCGGTCTATTTCCTCGCCGCGCTGACCTCCTTCCAAACCAACGCGGACCGGCAGATGGTCAACTTCCTCGAAGCGCGCAACTCGCCCGCGGTGGCGCGCATCGTCGGCGAATACGCGCGCGGCTCGCGGAATCACAAACTCGAAATCCGCCTCATCCTCGACCCCGTCGGCGTCGGCAACGGTCAACGCCTCCGCAAGGAGATCCTCCTCGACGGCGTGAAGAAGCAGGCCAGCGACGCGGTGGGGAAGTTCAGCGCGGTGGTCTTCGTCCCGCAGATGTCGCAGATCATCGAGGGCGGGCCGGATGAGCGCCGCCGTCACCTCAACCTCGCGCTGGCGCAGGCCGTCCCCGCGTACGCGGGCGTCCTCTCCGATTACGGCAAGGCGCTCGAACAGCGCAACGCGCTGCTCAAAGCGTTGAACGAACGCGGCGGAAACGCGGACCAGCTCGAAGTCTGGGATGAGACGCTGGCGCGGCTCGGCGCGCAGATCATCCAGTGGCGCATCGCCGCCGTCCAGGAATTGGAGAAGCAGGCGGCGCGCATCCACCTCGAGTTGACGCGCGGCGCGGAAGTGCTGCGTCTCGCCTACGAACCCGCCTACGACCCGCTGCCGAAGATCGCCCTCAAACTGGACGCGCCGGCCGACCGTTCGAACATCCCGTTGAAGGAGGTCGAACGCGGCTTCCTTGAACGTTTGCGCGGACTCCGCTCCGAGGAGATTTCGCGCGGCGTGACGACGATCGGTCCCCACCGCGACGAGATGCGTTTCCTCGCCAACCAGATTGACCTCGGCGACTACGGCTCGCGCGGACAGGTCCGCACCGCGCTGCTTTCGCTCAAACTGGCCGAGGCCGCGTGGATCCAGGCGCGCACGGGACAGTGGCCCGTCATCCTGCTCGACGAGGTGATGGCCGAACTCGATTTGCAGCGCCGCGCCGATCTGTTGAAGTATCTCGGCCAGGCCGAACAGTCCCTGCTCACCGCCGCCGACCTGCGCATGTTCACGCCCGAATTTGTGGAGAGCGCGAAGGTCTGGCATGTGAAAAACGGGAAAGTGGAAGCATAGGACAAATTGTCCGTTTGTCCCAGGCGCGAATCGGCGATTTTTATTACAAGGAGATAAAAATGTCCGTCAAACATGCTGAAGATGTCGAGAAAAAAGACGTCGCCGCGGGGAAAGACACCACTATTCAAGTGTTGATCTCCGCGCAGGAAGGCCCCAACTTTGCCCTGCGGAAATTTTCGATGTTGCCCGGCGGCGGGATGCCGCGTCACACCAACGCGGTGGAACATGAGCAATATGTGCTGCGCGGCCGCGCCCGCGTCGGCATTGGCGGGGAAGACCACGAAGTCCACGCGGGCGACGCGCTCTTCATCCCGGAAGGCGCGATCCATTATTACGAGAACATCGGCGAGGAGCCGTTCGAGTTCCTGTGCATCGTGCCGAACAAGCCGGATGAGATCAAGATAGTGGAAGAGGGATGTTGATGAAAGTAGAACCCCGTTTTCTGCGAGAAAACGGAGTTCTGTATTGAAATTACAACGGCTCTTTTGCGGGATGTCCCGCCTTGCGCGGGTATTTCGGCGGCGTGACGTGGACTTTGCGGATGACGACGAGATAGCGGTCCTCTGCCACGCCCGGCAGGTTGAGGGGAATCACCTGCTGTAATTTTCCGCCCAATAATTTGACCGCGCCTTCCGCGGACTGCGCCTCGGCGGGTCCGCTTTCGCCTTTTTGCGCCAGCATCGTCCCGCCGACCTTGACCAGCGGCAGGAGGTATTCGCCCAGCACGTTCAGTTTCGCCACCGCGCGCGCCACCGCCCAGTCATATTTTTCGCGGTGATCGGCGTCCTGTCCCAGCGTTTCGGCGCGGGCGTTGATCACCTCGATGCCGTCCAGTTTCAGCAATTCGATGACGTGCTGGCAGAACATGGCCTTCTTGCCCACCGATTCGACCAGCGTCACCTGCATGGACGGGTAAAGGATCTTGAGGGGAATGCCCGGGAAACCCGCGCCCGTCCCCACGTCGACGAGACGCGCGGGCGGGTTGGCTTTCCAGGCGAGGACGCAGGAGAACGAGTCCAGGAAATGTTTGACGCGGATTCCCTCCGCGTCGCGAATGGCTGTCAGGTTGAATTTCTGATTCCACAACGCCAGTTCCTTCTCGTAGGCGGCGAGCGCCAATACTTGCCTCCCCGTGAGATGGACGTTGAACAATTCCCGCGCGTCGTGGATCAATTTCTCCATGCGAAAATTATACCCTACGCGTCATGCCCGTCGGTGAGGGTATAATCCCCCCCGCTTATGAAAATCCTGACCGTTCTCACTTATTACCG
Source organism: Anaerolineales bacterium UBA7227 (assembly GCA_002473085.1). Classification (GTDB taxonomy): domain Bacteria; phylum Chloroflexota; class Anaerolineae; order Anaerolineales; family Villigracilaceae; genus Denitrolinea; species Denitrolinea symbiosum. The sequence continues at coordinate 10,549 of DKTP01000001.1, read as the reverse complement.
TCCGCACACTTCGGGACTGACCATCTACGCCGAGCGGCTGGCGCGCGCCTTCGCCAGGCGCGGCCACGAAGTGACCGTGATGACCACGCAATACGACAAGTCCCTGCCGCGCGAGGAGACGATGGACGGCGTCCGCATCATCCGCGTCCCTGTGGCGGTGCGGATCAGCAAGGGCGTCATCTCGCCGACCTTCGGCTGGGTGGTGACCAAACTGGTCGCGACCCACGACGTCGTCCATCTCCATCTCCCGCAGTTCGACGCGCCCGGCGTGGCTTTCCGCGCCCGTCTCTTCGGCAAGCCCGCCGTCCTCACCTATCACTGCGACCTGACCCTCCCGCCCGGACTCTTCAACCGCATCGTCAATGTCGTCGTCCATTTTCAAAATTACATGGCGGGGATTTTGTCGAATCACATCGTGACGTACACGCAGGATTACGCCGACCACTCGCCGTATCTCTCGCGCTACCGCAACAAACTGACCCCGATCCTGCCACCGATCAAGCTGCCGCCCCCAGCCGAGGGAGCGGTGGAGGCCTTCGCGCGGACCCACGAGACGCGCGTCCGCCGTCCCGTGATCGGCATGGCGACGCGTTTCGCGTCCGAGAAGGGAGTCGAGATCCTGGTCGAGGCGCTGCCCGCCGTGCTGGAGAAATATCCCGACGCGCAGGTCCTGTACGCGGGTCAGCATTTGAACGTCATCGGCGAGGCGGAGTACTACGAGCGGCTTCGTCCCCAGATCGAGAAGTACGAAGCGAACGGACATTGGAAATTTCTGGGCGTGCTGGATCCCGTCCAGATGGCGGCGTACTATCCCAACCTCGACGCGCTGGTCGTGCCGTCTTTGAATTCCACCGAGGCGTTTGGACTGGTGCAGGTGGAGGCGATGTTGAACGGCGTGCCGTGTATTGCTTCGGCGCTGCCCGGCGTGCGCCGCCCCGCGCAGATGCACAAGATGGGCGAGGTCGTCCCCATCGGCGACGCGCCCGCGCTGGCCGAGGCCCTGCTCAAAATCTTTGCGAATCGCGGCGCGTATCGCTGCGACGCGGCCGAACTCGCGGCCATGTACGATCCCGAATCCATCGCGGCGGAGTACGAGAAGTTGTTCGCGAAGTTGACGCGAAAATCATAGCGCGCTGGCGTCTCTCATGCCATTCGACGAAAAATATTTTTTCACCCACACCTACGCGGACGTGTCGTTCGCGAAATACAGCCAGTATTGGTGGTCGAATCGATTCTACGCCGCGCTGGCGCGGCGATACGGACGGCGCGGCGCGCGCCTGCTGGAGATCGGCTCCGGGCTGGGACATCTCGTGGCGCAGCTCGAAGACTCGTTCCAAACCTTCGGCATGGATTTGAATCACTGGGCGGTGAAACAGTCGCGGCCCGTCGTGGACGCGTCCGCGCTGATGACGGCTTCCGCGCAGGAACTTCCCTTCGCGGACGGATCGTTCAACGTGGTCATCATCAAGCACATCGTGGAGCATCTGCCGAATCCCGAAAAAGCCATCGCCGAGATCGGACGCGTCACCGAAGCGGGCGGGACGCTCATCCTCGCCACGCCGAATCTCGCCTCCCTGCTGAAGCCGTGGAAAGGCGACAGGTGGATCGGCTACCAGGACCCGACGCACATCTCCCTCAAGCCGCCCGAGGAATGGCTGAATTTAATTTGCGCGGCAAACTTCAGTCTGCGCCGAGTCTTCGCGGACGGATTCTGGGACGTGCCGTACCTGCCCGCCGTTCCGAAGCAACTGCAAAAATTGTTCTTCGGCTCGCTCGGCGGATTCCAAGCCATCACGGGATTCATCTTCCTCCCAATGCGTTGGGGAGAGAGTATCATTGTCATTGCGAGAAAGCAGCAGATAGAGAGCAGTAAGTAAAGTAGAGAGCAGTCCCTGCCATCCATCCCCCATCTTCATTTCCTCCGTCTCCCGTCATCGGTCCTCCGTCCATGAACGAACCCACCGTCCTCGATTACGTCAAGTCCATTTTCAAAGATTGGAAATCCTTCGCCGCCTTCCTGCGCGCCTGGAGTCAACACGCCGACACCGCCAACCTGATCGAAACCCCGGCGGTTGAAGGAGCGTCCGCATCAGACGTTGAGCGTGCGACGTTCAGCCTTCAACATTTCGCGCTCCCCTGGCGCTCCCTGCTCGCCCTGCTCCTCGGCCTGACCGCGCAGCGTCTCTTTGAACCGCCCATGCGCAGCGCTTTGGTCGGCGTCCCGCTGTACCTCGCCGCGCTGGCGCTGGCGTTGTGGGCCTTCCGCTGCGGGGAATTGTCTCCCGCGCCCCTGCCCGCGTCCGAAGAACATACCGACCCGCTCACGGTTCGCGGCTTCGCGCTGCTCCTGGCGGTCGTCTACGGCATAGCCGCCTTCTATATGATGGGGAGCAACTTCATCACCGACACGCCCAGCAACACCTTCACGCTCCTCAATCTCGGCCTGCTCGCGGTGACGCTCATCCTGTTCCTGCGCGCCTTCTGGCTGAAAGCGCCGCAGTCCTTTTGGAGACGGCTTGCCGCCTCGCTCGGACGCTTCCAATGGGACCGGCGCGCCGCTCTCTGGTTCTCGCTCGCGGCGGGAGCGCTCGTCCTCACGCTCTTTTTCCGCTTCTACCACCTCAGCACGGTTGTCCCTGAAATGACGAGCGACCACGCCGAAAAATTGGAAGACGTGCTGGATATCGCCAGGGGAAAATATTCCATCTTCTTCGAGCGCAACACGGGACGCGAGCCGCTGTACATTTATTTGTCCGCGCTGCTCACGCCGTTCTTCGGCGTCTCTTTCCTCGATATCAAAGTCGCGGCGGTCATCGGCGGACTGGCGATGCTCCCGTATCTCTATCTGCTCGGCAAGGAGATGGGGAGTCCGCGCATCGGCTTACTGGCGGTGGCTTTCGCGGGCATCGCCTACTGGCCCAACGTCATCGAGCGCTTCGCCTTGCGGATCTCGTTTTATCCGCTCTTCGTCGCGCCGACGCTCTACTATCTCATCCGCGGCCTGCGGCGACAGCAGCGCAACGACTTCATCCTCGCGGGGCTGGCGCTCGGTCTCGGCTTGAACGGTTATACGCCCTTCCGCATCATGCCGTTCGTGGTGGTCATCCTCGTCGGCTTGTACCTGCTCCATGTCCGCGAGAAGACCGTCCGCAAGCAGACGGCGCTTTGGCTGGTCCTGCTGGCGCTGACCTCGTTCATCATCTTCATCCCGCTGGCGCGCTACGCCCTCGAATTTCCCGACAAATTCGGATTCCGCGCGCTCTCGCGCCTGGGTTCGGTGGAGCGTCCCCTGCCCGGCCCGGCCTGGCAGCTTTTCCTCGGCAACCTGTGGAACTCGCTGAAGCAATTCAACTGGGATAACGGCAACGCCTGGGTGCACTCGATTCCCTACCGCCCCGCGCTGGACGTGGTGAGCGGCGCGCTGTTCCTTCTGGGCGCCGCGCTGCTGACGGCGCGTTACGTCCGCTCGCGCCAGTGGCAGGACCTCGTCCTCCTGGTTTCCGTCCCGTTGACGCAGATGCCGTCCATTCTGTCGCTGGCCTTCCCCGTCGAGAACCCGTCCATGAACCGCGCCGCGGGCGCCATCGTGCCGGTCTTCCTGCTCGTGGGGATCGGGCTGGATGGCCTGATGTCCGCCTGGGGGTCGGAGAAGAAGCGGGCCGCGGCGGGCTGGGCGCTGGCGGGGGTCCTCTTCATCGCGTCGAGTCTCCAAAACTATAATCTCGTCTTCCGCCAATACAACGATCAATACATCAGAAGTTCATGGAACACCTCCGAAATGGGCGCGGTGATGAAGAGCGCCATGCAGCGGGGCGTGCCGGCGGAGAACGTCTGGATCGTGCCGTATCCCTATTGGGTGGACACGCGCCTGCCGCCGATCTGGGCGGGCGTGCCGGGACCGGACATTGCCGTGCCGCGCGAGGAGTTGGCGAAGACGCTCGAAACGCCGGGCCCGAAAGTTTTCATGGTGAAGATCGACGACCTGGAAACGCTCAACCTGCTGCAGTCGCTCTACCCGTCCGGCGCGCTGCAAGTTTACGATTCGTATATTGACGACGCCTATAATTTTTGGACGCTCAGCGTGCCATGACCTACCGCCGCCTGGTCCGCCCCCTGCTCTTTCGCCTCGAAGCGGAGACCGCGCACGGGTTGACGCTTTCCGCGTTGCGCGCCGCGCAGTCCGTTCCGCCCGCGCTGTGGCTGTTGGAAGTCATGTATCGAGCGCCGAATAAACCTGTCCGCGCTTTCGGGTTGGATTTCAAGAATCCCGTCGGGCTGGCCGCGGGCTACGACAAGGACGCGCTGGCCGTCCGCGCGCTGGGCGCGCTGGGATTCGGTCACGTGGAAATCGGCACAGTGACGCCTCTGCCGCAGGAGGGGAATCCGAAGCCGCGGCTCTTTCGCCTCGTGGAGGATGAAGCCGTCATCAACCGCATGGGGTTCCCCAGCCGCGGTTCGGTTTTTGTGCGCGAACAACTGAGTCCCTCCCGAAGGACCAGCCTGTTCGAGCGCGCCCTCAAACTTAAGCCGCGGCGCTCGGATGTGATCCTCGGCGTCAACATCGGCAAAAACAAGTCCACGCCCAACGAGGAGGCGGTCCTGGATTATCTCAGCCTGCTCCAGGAGTTTGCGCCGCACGCGGATTACATCGCGGTCAACGTCAGTTCGCCCAACACGGTGGGACTCCGTCAGTTGCAGGGACGCGCCGCGCTGGAGGGACTGCTGACCCAACTCCACGCCCAGCGACAGTTCGAGGAGGCCAGCTGCAAAAAACGACTTCCGCTGCTCGTCAAACTTGCGCCGGACCTGACCCCATCCGAGTTGGACGACGCCCTCGACGTGATCCTGCAAACGCGCATGGACGGCGTCATCGCGACGAACACCACGCTGGCGCGTGAGGGGCTTCTGTCCGCGCAGCGGGACGAGGCGGGCGGGTTGAGCGGCCGCCCGTTGACGGTCCGCAGCGAGGCGATGTTGAGTCAGATCGTGAAGCGCGTGGACGGTCGGATTCCCGTCGTCAGCGCGGGCGGCGTCATGGGTCCCGAAGACGCGAAACGCCGCCTCGGGATGGGGGCGGCGCTGGTGCAGGTCTATACCGGGCTGGCGTATCGCGGCCCGGGGCTGGTCAGGCAGATCGCGCGCGGGCTTTCTTCTTCTGCGTAACTGTCTTCTTGAATTCCTTTTCTGTGGCTTCCTGGTGCGGGGCGATGAGCAGGACAAATTTTCCGTCTGCAAATTGATGCAGCCACTCGCCCGCCTGTTGACCGGCTGCGGAGGCCAGCGCGGCGTCCAGCGCGGCGCGGTCGTCGAAATAGAACTCGTGGATCTTGTACGGGCGCGGCCCGCTCCCGACGTACAGCGCGTCCTCGATGAGGCTGACGGATTCGCGGCGCAGGCCGGGCATCTGCTCGGCGAGACGGAGGAAGGTCTGCCAGCCGGAGGCGAACCCCGCCGCGTCGACAGGACGGTCAAAGAGGATGATGAGTTTGTGCATGGTCTTAACTGAACGATCCGCTAATCGTCGGGAAGGCGTTTGCCCAACGTCTGCGAAAGTAAATGTCACAGGAATTCGGAAAACACTTTCCTCAGCTCGTCTAAATCTTGAAGGTGATTTCGCAAAACGTCGAATACAATTTTACGATCAACTTCGAGATAATCGTGGACGAGAACGTTGCGAAAACCCACCATGCGGATCCATTTCTCGCGTAAATCTTCAGAGATAAATTTCTTCTCTTCGAGAGCGTATACGATATCGCTATACCAATTGACTTCCCCAAGCCCCAGGTCGGCAACAATGTGATTGCCAATATCCAGCGTGACCTCGATTGCCAAATGGAGAAATCGTTCCGCGCTCCCATAAAGTTTGGGGTCGCCTAGAAATTCCTCCAGCGAATAAGATCGCATGGCGCGCAGGATCTTCAGATATTCGTCCAATTTCTGGAGACGCTTACGAATAACTTCGGTTTTGACCATCTTGAATCCTCCGCTTGTACGCTTCGCGTTGGATTTTCAAATACGGAAGGAAATCGAAATACTGGCGCAAGACCAGGGAATAGTAATTGCCCGCGTCAAATCCCTCGGCGCGATAAACGAGGCGGTTTTGCCTCACCGCTTCAAACCTCAACACAATGTCTTCTCTGTCGAGAATGACCAGGTCAATATTGGTAAAACCGACCCGCGCCAGGTCGGCGAGAATGTCCAATTTACGCGCGCGTAAGTCGGACGATCCTGCCAGCGCGATGTCGAGATCGCTTTCGGCGTGCATTCTCCCACCGGCTGCCGAACCGAAGAGATAAGCCGCCTGGACGCTCGAATATTTTTTGAACACATCCGCGAGCAGGGTCAAATCGGGGAAGGCGGGCGCAGAATTTTTGGACATCACCTGGATTGTATCAGGGAACGCGTCATCCGACTCAACCCCGCGTGGAGCAATCGGATTGTATTGTGCCAGTCGCTCAGGCGCGCGAGGCTGGTCGGCGTGTGATGGTAGCGTCCAGGCACGGAGATCGAGAGCGACGGGATGCCCTCGCGCTGCTGGTGCATCGCGCCCGCGTCCGTGCCGCCGCCGCCCGGCTGACGGAACTGGTACGGGATTCCCTCCGCTTCGCCCGCGGCCGCAAAATGTTCGACCAGCCGCCGATCGGGGAGGGTGTCCGCGTCGGCGATGTAGATGGCGGGGCCGTGATCGAGTTTCGAGTTGTAGAGCGAGTGCTCGCGGCCGTCGTGCGCGGGCAGGTCGCGGGCGGGAGTCGAATCCACGGCGATGGCGATGTCGGGAGCGAGCGCGTGCGCGGCCACCGTCGCGCCGCGCAGCCCGACTTCCTCCTGCACGGTGAAAGCCAGCAGGAGTTCGACCTTCGTCGGCGCGCGCTTCAGGAGTTCGATCAGCGCGGCGACGCCGAGTCGGTCGTCGAGCGCCTTGGCGAAAAGCGAATTCCCCGCGCGGCGGAACTTCGTGGAAAAACCGACGCGGTCGCCCACCTGCGCGCCTCCCTTTCCGCCCGTGTCGAGCCGCAGGGAATCGAGCGTCACTTTGCGGTCGGGGCCCTCGTCGCTGAGATGGACGGGCTTCATCCCGATCACGGCGGGGATGCGTTTTTTCCCGATGAGGACAGACTTGCCCGCGGCGTACGCGACGTCCACGCCGCCGACTTTGTCGAAGCGATAGAACCCATCGCCTTCGTCCGCGACGATCATGAAGCCGACTTCGTCCATGTGCGCGGCGAGCAGGACCTTGAGCGGATTCCGCTTCGAGGCGCGTGTCCGCACGAGGACGTTGCCCAGCGCGTCCACGCGGACGTCGTCGGCGTGCGGCTTCACCTGTTCGAGGACAATTTTCCGTACTTCGCCTTCGTCGCCAGAGACGGCGATGGCATTGCAGAGGCGTTCGAGGAGTTTGAGGGAGGGAGTGGGCATGGCGGTTGGGGGGGGTGGTAATTGGTGATTGGTAATTGGAGATTGGAGATTGGAGATTGGTGATTGGTGATTAGTGATTGGAGGTTGGGGATTGGGGGTTGGAGATTACGAGATGGGCAGTTAGACGAGGCGCATTATGAACTGTTCTCTGTTCTCTACTCTCTGTTCTCTACTCTCTATTTCCTACTCATCCGGCGCCAACACTACGAAATCGCCTTCGGGAAATTTGGCGATGACTTTGTAAGAGCGCAGCATGGGGATGCTGACGCGGCGGGTCCAGGCGTTGTTCTCCTCGGCGAAGGCGTCGTCCTGGGTTTTCAATTGGCCTGGCGGGTTCGGCGCGATGATGAGCGCGTATTTGTGCGCGGCGATGTCGGCGTGGAACTGGTCTATCAGCGGACGGTAATTGGTCATGGCGAATTCCATCAGGGCGATGTTGTCGTATTCGGGGACGAGGGGGACGCCCGTGATGCAGCCGAACGTCAACAGCTGGCGCTGGGTGATGAAGAGGACTTGTCCATTGTCGGCGACGGCCTCGTCCACGAGTTGTTGGAGACGCGCGAGCGAGTCCGCGCGGCGGTCGAGGGAGGGGAGCGCGGGGTAGACTTGTGAGACGCTGAAGAACGCCGCCGCGAGGACGGCGAGAGTCACCGCGAGCGGGGAAAAGGCGCGGGGCGGCGCGTCCCGTTCGCGGTCGGGAGCGAAGCGGTCGGCGAGGAGGTAGAGTCCGACGACGAGGGAGAGAGTCAGGTAGCCGTCGAGGTTGTGGAGGTTGCTTCCGCCGCCGATCTTCGCGCTGACGATGAATCCGCCGACGAGGAGGACGAGCAGCATGGAGACGAGTCCCGCGACGCGCATCCAGTCCCAGCGGTTTTGGCGGAGGCGGGCCCAGACGAGGAGGGCGAGCGGCGCGGTCATCAGAAGTCCCGCGGGAAGGATGCCGAGCGGTTGGAGCGCGCTGGGGAAGAGACGGTACCAGAGCAGGTCCTGCCAGAACGCGGCGTTGAACATCGCGGAGGGGATGTCTGAGATCGAGAAGTACCACTGCCGCGCGGCGTAAGCCGAGACGAGGCCGAGGAGCGCGTAGAGCACGGGAGGCGCGAGGTAGAGGAGACGGGGGACGGGAGGGGAACTTCGAGCAGGTAGAGCGCGATGGCGAGCATGGCTGGGAGGGGAATCCAGTTGACGCGGCTGATGCCCGCCCAAAGCGAGGCCGCGAGGAGCGCGATGAAAGAGGGGAGCGGTTTTTTGGGATTGTAGAAAGCCAGGACGGGGATCGCGGCGAGGAGGAGGTAGAAATAGACGGGGCCTTGCAGCAGATAGAGCGTCCCCCAGAGGAAGAGGGCGAGCCACAGCGCGCGGTTTTGTTTCGCGGGCGCGAGGCGGCGGAGGACGAGCGCGGCGGTCAGCGCGGGGAGGAGGAGGGAGAGCGAGGCTTCCCAGAGACGTTCAAGGAACAGCGAGGGACGCGGCAGGAGGAGGGGAATTGCTTCGACGACGTAACGGCTGAGGTCCTGGTAAAAGGGCGGGAGGGAGAGTCCGTAGTAGCGTTGGGAGAGGAGCAGCGAGGCGTGATAGAAACGCGTCCCCTCGGACCAGCCGCGTGAGAAAGGAGAGAGGGAAAGCGATGAAATGGAAGAGAGCAGAGAGTAGAGAATAGAGAGCAGTAAAGATGTGAAGAGAAAGGCGCAGAGTAAATGCGAGGATGTGTTTTTTGTAGAAAAGAAAAATGTGAGGAGGAGGCTGGCGAGGAAGACGAGAATGAAACGCGCGGGGAGAGGCTGGAAGGTTTTGGAGAGAGGGCTGAGGAGGAGGAAGATAAAGAGAGCAAGGATGATGGTAGAAAACAGAATCCGAAGGTATGGGGATGTCTTTGCAGCGTCCCCCCTCCAACGCGAATGGGCGAATGGCGCGAATTCTTCTTTTTTTTCGGCGGCGAAATTCGCGTTATTCGCGTCATTCGCGATAGAAAAAAGCGAAGTAATTTTTTCAACAGCGGTGAAAAAAAATTCGCGGTCAAGAAAATAGGCGATGAGGAGAAACGCGAGCGCGAGTCCCGCGACGGCGAAGACGAGCAGGGTGCGGCGCCAGAAGACGAAAAGTACGCCGCCCTGTCCGAGATGGACGGCGAGCCAGAACGTTAAAAGCGAAGCGAGGATGAAGAGCAGTCGCAGAAACCAACGCGGCGAAACTTCCCCCAGTTGCGGCAGCGGTTCGCTGGCAGGATCAATCATCCCAGACCACCGTCTGCAAAAAGCCCTCGTCGAGACGCGCGGCAAACTCCGCCAGCAGGCGCGCGGCGCGCTGGATGTCGGTCAGCGCGGCCACTTCCACGGGCGTGTGCATGTAACGGATGGGGATGCTGACGATGGCGGTGGGGATGCCCGCGGCGGTGAGTTGGACGGCGTCGGTCTCGGTGCCAGAGTGACGCGGCATCGGTTCGATGGAAAACGGGATGTCCAATTTTCCAGCCAGTTCCTTCAACCGCTCCAAAAGGAAGGGGTGGACGTGCGTACCGATCCCAAGCGTGGGACCGCCGCCGAGCGGGAAGTATTCCCAGCCCTTCGCGTCCGCGGACTGCGCGAAGGTCACGTCCACGACGACGGCGAGGTCGGGACGAAGCCCGAAGGCGGACGTGGCCGCGCCCGCGAACGAGACCTCCTCCTGGACGGTGGCCGCGCACCACACGTCCCACGCGTGACGGGCGGACTGCAGCGTCTCGAGGACGAGGGTCAGCGCGGCGACGGAGGCGCGGTTATCGAGCGAGTGTCCGCTGACGACGCCCTCGGCCAGATCCAGCGGTTCGTTCACGAACGAGACGAGGTCGCCCACGCGGACGAGTTGACTCACCCGACGCGGCGCGAGGCCGAGGTCCACGAGCAGGTCGTTCCAGCTGGGCGCGTTCTTCCTCGCCTCGTCGGACATGAGCGCGGGCGGACGCGCGACGATGATCCCTTGCAGGGGCCGCCGCGCGTGGACGGTCACATGCTGGCCGGGGAGGAGGCGCGTGTCGAGTCCGCCGACGCTGGTCAGGCGCAGGAAGCCGTCTTCGATTCCCGCCGTCATCATGCCGATGGCGTCCATGTGCGCGGAGAGCAGCAGGCGTGGACGCGGCTCGGGCGCGGTCCCCCGC
>DKTP01000041.1 GCA_002473085.1 Anaerolineales bacterium UBA7227 | reverse complement strand
GAATCGTTTCGGGGATTCCGAGCGGGACGGTCATCTCGCTCAGATTATCGGGCAATTTCTCTTTGACGCGATAGCCGTTCAACACCTCGACGATGATGGCGGGTTCGCCAGATTTTAAGATGGTATTGTAAAAACCAGCGGCGCGGGTCATGTCACGCGGGACCAGCACGTGCATACCGCGCACCAGGTTGATGATGCCCGACATGAGCGAACCCGAATGCCAGATGCCCTCCAGCCGATGTCCGCGCGTGCGCACGATCACAGGCGCGGACTGTCCGCCCACGGTGCGCCAGTGCAGGGTCGCCAAATCGTCGGACATGACTTGCAGCGCGTAGAACAGATAATCGAGATACTGGATCTCCGCGATCGGCCGCAGTCCGCGCATCGCCATGCCGATGGCCTGTCCCAAAATCGTCGCTTCGCGGATGCCCGTGTCGGTCACGCGCAGCGCGCCGTATTTTTCCTGCATCCCCTTGAAACCCTGGTTCACGTCGCCAAGTTTGCCCACGTCTTCGCCGAACGCGATCACGCGCGGGTCGCGTCCCAAAATGGAATCGAACGCGGCGTTCATCACCTCGAACCCGAACACGGTCGGCGACGAATCAGAATAGGCGGGTTTGACCTCCTCGACTTTCAGCGCGGCGCCGCCCGTCAGGTGCGAGCCGTAGCGCTCGAAATTGACCGCGTCCTGCTCCTGCTTCCAGCGGACGAGGACTTGCTTGGAGGGATGCTCCTCGCCGCGCAGGATTCGCAGCGCTTCGTGCGCCGCGGCGTGGACGTCCCGCCTCGTCACCGACGGGAGGGCGGACAGCCGCTCCCGAACCTCGGCCAACTCTGACGCGTGACTCGACGCGGCCGCGATCTCGTCCAGCATGTCCATCACCTGGCCGCGCTCCTCGAGGATGGGGGAGATGAACGCGTCCCACGCGGCTTTGCGGATTCCCTCCACGCGGTCGCGTTCGCCCGTTTCGGCCTCACCCAGCTCGAGGTCAGAGGCGACGCGCTGCTCGATCATCCACGCGCGCATTTTGTGGAGGCAGTCGAATTCCTGTTCCCAGGCGAGTCGTTCGGGAGTCTTGTAACGTTCGTGCGAACCGCTGGTGCTGTGTCCCTGCGGTTGGGTCAGTTCGGTGACGTGGACGATCTGCGGGATGTGGTATTTGCGGGCGACCTCGGCCGCCTTGCGGTAGGTTTCGACCAGCGCGGGGTAGTCCCAGCCGTGAACCTGGTGGAGGTCGTAGCCGCGCTCGCAGTCCTCCTCCATGCACGGTTCGCGCTCGAAACCTTTGAGGATGGCGTAGATGTTTTCCTTCACCATCTGGAATTGGTTGGGGACGGAGATGCCGTAGCCGTCGTCGTAGACGGTGATGACCGCGGGCGCCTGTAGCACGCCGATGGCGTTGACGCTCTCCCAGAACATGCCCTCCGCGCTGGAGGCGTTGCCAATGGTGACCCAGGCGATCTCGTCGCCATTGTGGGAAAAATTTCGTTGGGGCGGACCTGCGTTGTCCGCCCCTGCTGCGTTGTCCGCCCCTGCTGCGTTGTCCGCCCCTGCGAGATTCCGATAAACCACCGACGCGTACGCCAGCCCGACCGTGCGCGGCATTTGTGTGCCCGTCGGCGAGACATCGGCAGAGACATTGAACATCTCGGTTTGGACGCGCCACGACCCGTCGGGGTTGATGTAGCGCGAGCCGTAGTGACCGTTCATCGAGCGTCCGCCCGCGATGGGTTCGGCTTCGAGATCGGCGTGGGCGTAGAGCTGTGCGAACCATTGCTGGATGTTGATCACGCCGAGCATGAACATCCAGGTCTGGTCGCGGTAGTAGCCCGAGCGCCAGTCGCCTTTGCGGAAGGCGCGCGCAATGGCGATGTTCGCCAGTTCCTTGCCGTCGCCGAAGATGCCGAATTTCGCCTTGCCGCTGAGGACTTCGCGGCGGCCGATGAGGGAGGCTTGGCGGGAGGCGTAGGCGAGGCGGTAGTCGTGGAGGATGTCTTCTTTTGGGAGGGGAAGATTAATAGAACCCTGCTTTTGGGGCATGGGGAGTCGCTCCTGAATTGGATAGAGATAGGGGGATTATAAGGGAGGAAGGCGGAAGGATGAAGGAGGAAAAGGCTTGGAATTAAAAAGAGAAAGCCGCCACCAATAACGGGACGGCTTACTCAAATTAAAAATCATCATCATCTTCATCGGTTTCATAAAACCCCATTTGTTCACCGATTTGTTTTCTACTTGATTTGGGGCTAATTTCATCAAGTATCTTTGCTGGATCCGTAGCGTTTTGGTTGATGAAATCCAAAAGTTCTTCCAAATCCTTGAATTTCCTGTAAATCAAATTGCCCGTTTCTACTTCAAGGGTAATTTCAAAGTTGTTTATTCTCGGATTTGCAGGCAATGGTTGGAGCAAGACATCCAACGCTCTTCGGATAAGTTCCTTGCCGTTAGTCTCGTTTCCATCCACATCTGTTCTTGGAAATCTAAACCACTGTTTGGCTAATTTGTTCAATTCACCCGTTTCTCTCAACGCAATTAGGAAGTCGTCAAATACATCTACATACTGTTCTGGAAAACGGCCACGAATTTGACGAGCATTTAACTTGAAAGTTTTTTCTCCAAGCACTTTATCCAAATAAGGCTGGATCGAGTTGTAGACTTCTTCGTCAGTTGCAACCAAAATCATGTCTATTCCACCTCCCTCGTTTCGCAATAAAATCCGCACACCTTCATTCCAATACCCCGCAAGAATAGCCGCCGCGCCTCTAACTGTTGGATAGTTTTTCCTTACTTCGCGCAATTGAAGAATCCAAGCGCCCTTATCGCTCCAATGACGACCATCCTTAAGCCACTTCGTTTCAAGCAATGCAACAGGATCGTCAGAATCGATTGGCGCAACGACAGTGTCGAGTTGTCTTTTTATTCCTCCAGGCATGTCAAGGGTCAACAATTTTCTTCCTTCGTCTGGTCGTAGCAGAATGAAGGTAGGGTGATTCTTTTTCAAGTGAGACTTGATCAACTTAATGACGACATTTTCAAATGCCTCGCCAATTAATTGACCAACATGACTAATCCTGCCGTGTTGTTTGTTGTCTGCCATGATGCCCTCATTTACTTAGGATAACAATGCTCTCGCGCAAAGGTACATTATGCCTTTGTGGATTTGCTTTCCATTTATCTCCACGAGTTCGAAGAATTTCTATTTCGTAGGAATCGAAGCCCAAAGAAATCCCGATATCGCCAATAAGTTTGTCTGTGGGAATATGGATTCCATAAGGAGCAGAATCGCCGAGTACAAATAATGCTTTTGAACCTGACTTAAGGACGCGAGACACATCCCTCACTATTTGATACATGTCATTAAAATATCCAGCAACCATTAAATCATAACTTTTCTTCCCACCTTTGGTTTTTCGGATGCTCATTAATTGATTTACGGATTCTGTAATAAAATCCGTGACCAACGGGCAGTCTTTTTTGAAATCGCCAAGTATTTCATATCTCGTATCAGACCGATTGATTTGGGTTGTAGCAGAGGTCATTAACTGAGTCCGTATTTTTTCACTTATTTCTCCCCAAGTTTTTGCCTCACCCCAGAAATACAGCTCAAGACGAGTTCTATCGGCATAATCAAAATTGTTTAAATACGGCGGAGAAGTAAATACATGATCTACTGATTGGTCATCAATTGAATTCGTCGTGTCTCGCGAATCGCCATTTACCAAAAGATGAGTTGACCCTTGATGTTTTCCGTTTGACCATACTTTAATAGCCTGAATATCGCCTAGCATTTGCTTTGCGAGAATTAGAAATTCAGTCAGTACATCTTTGTCTACCGACGAGACCTTCTTTTTATTTGGAGCAATATAAGGCCAGCCTGTCGCCGCGACAGAAACGCTTCTAAGCATAGCTGTTATTACAACAAAGAAGAATTCTTTCGTTCCGTCACTGTCTAAATTTTCGTTAGCCAACTCCCGAAGCGCCCACAAATCGTAAATAGTGCTTTCTTCGTAACACTTCAAAATCAATTCTGGAAATTCGTTGATTAATTTTTTCTTTTGTAAGGCTTTCGATCTCTTCGCTAATTGAGTATCGGCAACAGTGCAAAAGTCCCGAATTGCCTTTTCGTCAACATCCCAGTTGAGTTTGGCGCGCGCAATACGATAAACAAAGGGATGTGCCTCAGTACCTATTGAATTGATGCCCAATGTCTTTGCTGTAAGATTGGTTGTTCCCGAACCCATGAAGGGATCATAGATCGTGTTGCCGCGAACGATGTTGAACCGCTCAATGGAATGCTCAACGGCTTTATATGAAAACCCAGCAGGATAGGTAAACCACCTATGAATAGGGGCTCTTAGACTGTCTTTAAAAGTACCCCATTTGGATTGCCCTGTTTTTACAACGAGGTTTACTTTGGGTTCATAAAACGAAAGCGCTAGTTGAGTGGACATGAAGGCTATTGTACCCCAATTGAATATTCTGCTCAATTGTTCTAAAAATACTGTGCGTTTTCGGTGGGGAGAATGCGGGGATGCGGGAGGAGACCTAACAGGTTTTCACAGAGCCATGATTGACCAGTATCGCCGCTCGCGGGGAAGTCCGATTGACACGCGCCGTGATGAAACCTGTCAGGTCTTTGGTGGTGGGGATGAAAAGCGCGAGGGAGACCGTCACCCCGACTCTCTCCCAACGAACACGGGAGAGGGGGGAACGGGAAGACCATCCACGAATAATTCACGAATAAACGAATGCAGACGGCGCGGTTCGGGTATTCGTGTTCAATTCGTGGATGGTCTATTTAGCAAACCCGCGACCTGTCCGAGGGAGAGGTCGCGGGTTGGGTTCATGCCGATTGGCTTTTACACCGTTTCCAATTGCACCAAGTTCAATTTGTCTCTCGCCACCCGCGTGGACAGGTTGAGAATCTCAATGCCGACCACGCGATTATCCTTGTTGAAATCAAGGATCACACCTGGCTGGACTTCTTCCGAGTCAACGATCTCGGCTTCGTCGAGGCGCAAATAAAGGGCGTCACTTTCCTTGTCAATTTTTAGTCTCATTTTGTCCTCGTCAATCTACGGTCAAAGAACAGGGTCACAATTCGGTTGGGCTGAACGTTCGGGTTGACTACAACATGTAAAATGCGCCCGTCACGTTCCTGGATGACTTTGGTGTAGTGCATATTACCGTCATCGCCTATGTGCGTTTCATCAGGGTCGTTCAATACGCGCCACACCCAGTCTTCTGGAATCTTTCGCTCGGCGAGCATATCTCTGGCATGGATGGTGAAGTCAAATGGGGGCATGAGCGATTATTGTTATTGTAGCACAGCAGGAGATGTTTTTGGCAGAGAGGACGAGGACGGAGACGAGCGCGGGAGAGGGGGAAACGGAGATGACCAGCGGATGCTTCGCAAAACGGACACCTGCACCGACCGCAGGTGCGGTGTTAGCGGATGGAGGAGTCGCGGATTGTAAATCATTTCATCCGTTTACGCCGCGTCTGGCGCAGTGTTCATGATCAATTTGTGGATGTAGTTTAGTACGCCTGCGACCTGTCCGAGGGAGAGGTCGCAGGTCGGTTTGTCTTGACGCATATACGCCAATGGCGTATACTCGTAATCAACCATGCAATTCATCGAAACCAGCATTTTCACCCGCCAAGTCACAGACTTGCTCACAGACGATGAGTACAGTCAATTGCAGGTTGCTTTGTCCGCGCGCCCTGATATGGGCGACATCATCTAAAAAAGCGGAGGCTTGCGGAAAGTCCGCTGGTCGCTGGCTGGACGCGGCAAGCGCGGCGGTGTGAGAGCGATCTATTATTGGGTCGCGGCCAAAGATCAGATTTTGATGTTGTTCCTGTATCCGAAAAACGTCATGGATGATTTGACGCCGCAACAGCTCAGGGTATTGCGTCAGATTGTCGAGAAGGAGTTCAAATGAAAGACGAACTGTTCAACGAACTGGCAGCCAGCATCCGCGAAGGTGGAAAGATTCTGCGCGGCAAGGCGAAGCCCGCTCGGACATTTGTCATCGAAGCGCCAAACGTGAAGGAAATCCGCGCCAGTTACAAACTTTCGCAAAACGAATTCGCCGCGCTGATGGGGATAAGCGTGAATACGTTACGCAACTGGGAGCAGGGACGGCGCGCGCCTGAAGGCGCAGCGCGGGTGCTGTTACAGGTGGCCGCGAAACATCCCGATGTGATTTGGGAGGTAGTGAAGGTACAATCGCTTGCGGCGTAGATGACTGCGCCAAATTCAATTTACCCTTCGCCACGCGCGTGGACAGGTCCAGAATCTCAATGTCAACAAAACCACTTCTCGTCTAACGCGGGCCATTCGTCCGATTGGTCGGCGCGCTCCTCCCAATTCTCTTTCCCGCTCCACGATTCGATCTTCAATTCATAGACGGACGTCCGCTTCAACTCCTTCTCCGTGATGGGACGGTACTCGCGTCCCGGCTCCATTTCGGGGAAGTATTTTTTCAGCAGGCCGTACAGCGCGGCGCGCTGCTCCTCGTCTGCTTCCAAGACGCGTATAATTGGACTCGATGTCCTCCATTCCCATCCCCGCCCGGGCCGAGTCGCATCCGCGTCTGCGCGCGCTCAATGTCTTGCGCGACCTGCCCCAGGTGGCGGACCTGATCGAGTTATGCTTCCACAAAAGCATGGACGCGGACGGCGAGAGTTACCTCCGCGAGATGCGCCGCGCCGCCAGCGAACCTTCCTGGTTTCGCTCGGCAGAGAGCGCCTCGTCCGTGCCGCTGAACGGTTTCGTCTGGGAGGAGAACGGGAAGATCGTCGGCAACGCCAGCCTGATTTCCTATCGCCACGACCGAAAAAGAATCCACATGCTCGCCAACATTGCGGTGCATCCCGATTTTCGGCGCCGCGGCATCGCGCGCGCCGTCACCGAGCGGGCGATGGAACAGGCGCGCCAGCGCGGCGCCGACGAACTCTGGCTCAACGTCCGCGACGACAACCCCGACGCGCTCGACCTCTACGCCGACCTGGGATTCGTGGAACGCGGCCGACGCGTCGCCTGGCTTTCGACCGAAGAACCGCGTCCGCTCCCGCCATCGGACGGATTCGCCGTCCTGCCGCGCCGCCCCGACTTCTGGCCGCGTCAACGCGCCTGGCTGGCGCGCTCGTATCCCGACGAGCTGGCCTGGTACCGCGCCTGGGATTTCAAGCCGCTCGCGCCCGGCCTCTGGAACTGGCTTCACCTGCTGTTCGTGGACGTCAACCTGCGGCAGTGGGCCGCGACGCGGAACGGCTCGCTCGAGGCGGTCCTCGCCTGGATCTCCAACGGGACGCGCCGCGAACCGCTCTGGCTGGCCCTCGGCGCAGACTCGGCTCCCGAAGCCGCGACCCGCCTCCTCGTCCACGCGCGAAGCGAACTGCGCGGGCGGAGATTCGTCCTCGAGCATCCCGCCGGCCCGGCGGACGAATCCATCCGCGCCGCAGGTTTTATCCCGCAGCGGACGCTCGTCTGGATGCGCGCGGAGGGCGCGACGAAATAATCCCGCCTGCGTACATGAATCGAAAAGGAGCAGAAATGAATAAGTTCTTGATTCGCTGGATCGTAAACAGCCTCGCGGTCTGGGCCGCGGTGAGCGTCGTGCCGGGCGTTGCATGGACGAATGATTGGGTGTCGGTGATCGCCCTCGGTTTGATCCTGACGCTCGTCAACGCCATTGTACGCCCGCTGGCGAAGCTGGTGGGATGCCTGCCCATCATCGTCACGTTCGGTTTGTTCACGCTGGTGATTAACGCTTTCCTGTTCTGGTTGACCGGTTATATCGGGCAGGCCTTCGGCGTCGGTTTCACAGTGGGCGGTTTCTGGCCGGCGCTTTTGGGCGGTCTCGTCGTCAGCGCGGTGAGCATTGTGATGGGTTGGATCTTGCGCGATGATGTGAAGAGGAAGAGCAAGTAACCAGTGATCAGTAATCAGTGAGTAGTGATATGAAAAGAGGACGGTCTCGATGGAGCCGTCCTCTTTTTATTGGGAGGCTTGACCCGCTTATGCGTTGGGACTCGGCTGGCCGCTGGCCGCGTCGGCCAGGCCGGGCAGCCCGCCTGCGGAGGCGGCCATGCGCGCCGCGCGGACGATGGCCTGCGCGACCGCTTCCGCCGCGTACGCGCCGACGGTGGACACATCCGCTTTTTTGCCGCCGGTGGCGAGGGCGAAGATCGTGTCGCCGTCCAGCATGGTGTGCGCGGGGCGGATGGTTCGGGCGAGTCCGTCCTGCGCCATCTGCGCGACCTTCGTCGCCTCGGCTTTGGTGAAGTCGGCGTTCGCGGCGACGACGCCGATCACCGTGTTGGCTTTGGCGGCGAACGACAGGATGGTCCTGCCGAAGACGGTCTTCATCATTTTCAACGTGTCGGCGAAATAGCCGGACTGCCCGAGGCGGATGGGGCCGAGCTCCGCGGAGCGGAGGCCCGCGATGATCTGGTTCGTCTCGGGGTCGATCACATCGCCGAAGGCGTTGACCGCCATCAGCGCGCCGACCACGACTCCGCCGCCGACTTCGAGGCTGGCCGAGCCGATTCCGCATTTCATGGCCTGCTTCGGCCCGAACATTTTGCCGACGGAGGCTCCCGTCCCCGCGCCGAAGTTGCCCTCGGGCGGCGCGTCGGACTTGGCCGCGGCGGCCGCGCGGTATCCCATCTCCGCGTCCGGCCGACGGTCCGCGCGACCGAGGCCGAGGTCAAAGAGGATCGCGGCCGGGACGATGGGGACTTTGGCCGGGCCGGCGTCGAATCCGACGCCTTGTTCGTCGAGATAGCGCATCACGCCGGAGGCCGCGTCCAGCCCGAAGGCCGATCCGCCGGCCAGCGTGATCGCGTGGACTTTTTCGACGAGGTTGACGGGGGCGAGCAGGTCGGTCTCGCGCGTGCCGGGCGCGCCGCCGCGCACGTCCACGCCCGCGACCGCGCCTTTGCGGCACAGGATGGCTGTGCAGCCGGTCAGCGCGTCGTCGTCTTGCGCGTGGCCGACTTCGACGCCGGGGACGTCGGTGATGGAGTTTTGCAGTTTCATTTACTTCAGGCCGCGGGCAAGTTGCAGGAATTCCTGCCACTCCTCCTCGAAGAAGTGAACGGTGACGTTGTTCAGTTCGATGTGGTAGGTGGTTTCGCCGTCAGGTTCTTCGGCTTTCCAGGCGAGGTAGTTATCGGTCTCGGCGATGGTGTCGGTTTTCGGTTCGTTCGGGGACATGTCAGGCTCCTTTCGATTTTCGCAGTTTGCGGCGGATGGCTCTCAGCCACACATTGATACGGTCGAAGAGGCCGCGTCGTTTGGAGGCGGCAGAGCGCGGCTTTCTTTCCGGCCAGGGGTCCTGGTCGAACATTTTGCGGACGGTGTACTGTCCGAACAGCTGCAGGGTGGCGAGCATGGGCGCGGCGACGACCACTCCCAGCACGCCCAGCAGACTGGCAGAGACGATG
This sequence comes from Anaerolineales bacterium UBA7227, assembly GCA_002473085.1. Classification (GTDB taxonomy): domain Bacteria; phylum Chloroflexota; class Anaerolineae; order Anaerolineales; family Villigracilaceae; genus Denitrolinea; species Denitrolinea symbiosum. Next base: position 15,547 of record DKTP01000041.1, on the reverse strand, counting down.
GCGGCCACCAGCACCGCGGCAGGGTGGACGCGCAGGGCGTCAGCCATGACGCGCGGCTGGACGAGATTGTCGAAGATCTGGTCAATGAACAGGGCGACGAGGAACACCATCAGGGTATAGTAGAGCGGTTCCATCCCGAACAGTTTGAAGGGTTGGAAGAATGTAACCAGCGCCAGCGCGGTCCAGTTGATGGCGGGACCGACGTATGGAACGAAGCGCGCCAGCCCCGCGGCCAGCGCCAGTCCGATGGCGTAGCGGACTCCGAGAACGCTCAACACGATGAAGTAGATCGAGAAGGTGAGGAAGAAGATGATGATCTGTCCGCGCAGGAAGGCGTTCCAGATCCGTCCCAGTTCCTGTCCGAGACGGCGCAGGTCTTCGGAATAGCCGGGGATGTCCACTTTGAGGATGCCCTCGCGCAGCCCGTCGCTTTCGGCCAGGACGAAGAAGGAGACGAGCAGGACGAACAGCGTCCAGCCGAGGAAATTGGCCGCGCCGCCGGCGACGGCACTGAGGAGCGAACCCATGCGGCCAAAGATGGTCTGTCCCATTGTAAGCAGTTGGTCGCTGACCGAGCTCAGGTTGACGGCGCTGATATCCAGCCCGAATCTTGCGCCCCACGCGGCCACGTCTTCGATGATCGTCGGCAGTTTGTCGAGGCTGGATTGCACAAAGGCGATCAGGCTTTGCACCTGATTCATCAATCCCACGCCGCCGAGGGCGAGCAGGCTGAGCAGGACGACCAGGATGACCAGGAACACGATCCCCACCGCCGCCCGCCAGGAAATGCGCAGGGAATGACTGAGGACGCCCGCCACCGGATGAATGAGATAGGAAAATACAAACGCCAGCAGGAGCGGGCCAATGATGGTGTGAAAGCGCACCAATAGCGCCGCGACGATGGCGACGAAAGTGAAAGCCACCACCAGTTTCGTGGTCGAGTTCCACTGCGGGGAGGATGGAGGAGGGGTTTCTGCCATGGCTGATCGAAGTTTCAATTTCTTCCGGCGTGTTTTAAGAGAGGCGTTTTGTCCGGGAAAGCGTTGTCGGCTGCCGCGTCACGCTCACCCAAAATACTGCAACGCGAGGCGGAGGCGTTCCTCCGCATCCTGCGGCGCGTCCTTTGAAACGGACTGGATGGCGGACTGCGCCTCGACGACGGAATATCCCAGCGCGGCGAGCGCGGCGAGGACTTCGCTGTCCGCGTCGCTCATGGCCGCGACCCGCGCCAGCGCGTCGTCGGACTTGAGGCGGTCTTTGAGATAGAGCGCGATCTTCTGGGCGGTCTTCTTTCCCACGCCGGGGACGCGGCTCAACAGGTCGGGTTCCTCGCTGAAAACGGCGCGCTGAATGGCGTCCAGCGTGAGCGTGGACAGGACCGAGAGCGCGACCTTCGGCCCGACCCCGTCCACGCCGAGGAGGGTAACGAACAACTTGCGCTCTTCGGCGGATTCGAACCCGTACAACGACAAGTCGTTTTCACGGACGCTGAGATGCGTGTGGACGAAAACCTTGTCGCCCACCGACAACCTGGCCGCGAGGCCTTTGGGGACGCTGACGCGCAGTCCCACGCCGCCGACGGCAATGACGAGGGAGTTGTCTTCTTTGTGCTGGAGTTCGCCGAGGAGGGAGGAGATCATGAGTCTATTTTAACCGCAAAGTCCGCCGATGGCGCGAAGACATTGGGACTCGTTTTTTCAAAGACAACCCGGCCTCCGGCTCAGACAAGGAAACTGGTAAAATGTCAAAATAAGCCGCAAATCCAGCAAAACCGAATTGGATGAAGCCCGATCGTTCGCGGCAAGAAAAACGGCGTTTTTCCACACGCCGCGTCCTCGGCCTTGAAAGTCCCAGCCCCTCCGCCAAACCGCCACTCCATGCGTCGACTCTCCTTCATCCTCCTCATCGCGTTCCTGCTCGCCGCCTGCGGAGGACGACAACCCGCCCCAACCGCGGTGCATGGACTCCCGTTCATCATCGTCACCCCGCGCGGACTGGCCTCTCCCACGCCCACGCCTTTCCAGCCCGCGCTCGCCACTCCCTTCCCCACCATCTCCGCGGAGACGTTCGCCACCCCGCTCCCGCCGCTGGTCATCTCGACGGAAGTCGCCGCGCTGCCCACGCCCGCGCCGGCCGTCCCATATCCCAGCGCGGCGCCTCCGCCCGCCAACATCGCGGACTACCCCGACACGGTCGCCTTCCTCCTCATCGGCTCGGACAAACGTCCGGGCGGCACGTTCCGCACCGACACTTTAGTCATCGCCATCCTGCGTCCAAAGGATGGACAGGTCTCGCTCATCTCCATCCCGCGCGACCTGTGGGTCTACATCCCCTCCTGGGAAATGCAGCGCGTCAACACCGCGTATCAACACGGCGAGTTGAACGATTATGCCGGGGGCGGCGCTCAACTGCTGAAAGACACCATCGAATACAACCTCGGCCTGCATATTGACCATACCGCCATGGTCGAATTCGACGGCTTCCGCCGTATCGTGGACACCCTCGGCGGGATCGACGTCCCCGTGGCCTGCGCCTACACCGACTGGCGGCTCATCTCTCCCGAACTCGATCCCGAAAACGAAGACAACTGGTTTCTCTACACGGCCGGTCCCGGGCTGATGCACATGGACGGCGACCTGGCCCTCTGGTACGCGCGTTCACGCTCCAAGTCCAACGACTTCGACCGCGGCCGCCGCCAGCAGGAAGTGCTGCGCTCCATCTACGCCCGCGCGTTGACCGGCGACGCGCTGACGAAGATCCCGCAACTCTACGCCGACCTGAACTCGCTCGTCGCCACCGACCTCGGGCTGGCCGACCTGCTCAAACTGGCGGCGCTCGCGCCGGGACTCTCCAACGCCGACATCCGCAGTTACTACATCCGCCCGCCCATCGTCACTTCGTGGATCACGCCCGGCGGCGCCTACGTGCTGCTGCCCGACCAGGCCGCCTTGCAGGGACTCGTGACGCAGGCGCTCACCGCCTCGGCCGCGGCGGCCGTCAACGAGGCGATCACGGTCGAGATCCAGAACGGGACGCCCAACGACGGCTGGGACGCGCTCGCGGCCTCCCGTCTCAACTACGCGGGTTACGCCGCGCGGCTCGCTCCCGCCGACCGCCGCGACTACGCCGCCACCATCCTCGTGGACCTTTCCGCCGCGCAGGATTACAACCGAAGCGCGCTGCTGCTGAACGCGCTGGGGTTGATGCCCAACCGTCTCGTGTCCCTGCCCGACCCGAACAGCCCCGTCCAATACCGCCTCATCCTCGGCGCGGATTATCAGCCGTGCTTCCAGCCGGAGGCGCTCTCGCCGTAGCCGGCCGCCGGAGACGCCGAATCTTTGCTTGACATTCCCCTACCCCTCAGGTACAATGCGCTTCGCCTAATTACCGGGCCTGTAGCGCAGTTGGGAGCGCGCCTCAATCGCACTGAGGAGGTCAGGGGTTCGAATCCCCTCAGGTCCACCTGTTCAGTGATTAGTAACCAGTTATCAGTAATCGGTCACTGAACGCTGTCCGCGAAAAACTGAACACTGGAAAGCCCGGGCCCATAGCGCAGTTGGGAGCGCGTCTCAATGGCATTGAGAAGGTCGGGGGTTCGAATCCCCCTGGGTCCACAATTTGGACGTTGGAGAACGCCCGCTCGAGCAGGAACCGAAGAGACGTTCTCCAACGCCGACAAAGGTCACGGCAGGAGTAGTAGGTCATCCCGTCAGCGAGAAGGGACAGCGAGGTGGAAGCCCTTCGGTGTGTCCACGGGAACACATCCCCTGAGGGTAAGACTGAACTCGCCCGCTTTCCCGCAAGGGAGACCGCGTTGGTGAAAAAAAGTAGTCAACGCCGGGTTGCCCGTTATCGCAGATCAAAGAGCGTCGGTTAGTCTGAAGCCAAACAGCTGGTTTGTTGAAGGCTGTAAGATGGAGACTACCAGACGAAGCCGGGTGGCACCGCGGAGCGACAAAGGTCCTTCGTCCCAGAGTGGATGAAGGAATTTTGTTTTTTTAGCAGGCAAGTCAAAACCGGGCGTTCCCGGCATGTGAAACCTGATTCGACGAGGTCAGAATGGCTGCAACAAAAAAGAAAACTGCAAACAAGAAGACGGCCGTCAAAAAGGCGGCGAAGAAGAAAGTCGTTGCGAAAAAGACGGTCGCGGTAAAAGAGACTTCCGCGAAATCGCCCGCCAAAAAATCGGCGGCGAAGAAACCCGCGCCGAATGCGAAAATGACGACGGCGAAAGTCGCGGCGCGGAAACCCGTCAGCAAGACGAGAGCGGTGAAAACTGTCGTTAAAAAGAAGGCCACTCCCGCCAAAAAATCGGCGGCAAAGAAACCCGCGCCGAAAGCGAAAACGACGACGACCAAAGTCGCGGCGCGGAAACCCGTCGGCAAGGCGGGGACGGCGAAACCTGTCGTGAAGAAAAAAGCCGGGAAGGCCGCGCCCGCTGAAACGTCGAGGGCGAAGCGGACGAAGCGCGTGACGGCGATCGCGCCCGCGCCGCCGAAGGCGGTCATCCCGCACGTGGACGCGGTCCGGGCGGTCATCAAAAAGTTGGAGTCGCCCAAGTCCGTCGTCCCCGTGAAAAAGGAAGAGATGCCCGTGGACGAGTCGCGCTATCGCCCGGATGCAATTGAAAAGAAGTGGCAGGAGAAATGGGAGGCGGATAAGTTGTATCGCTCGGCGGTTGACGAGAGCCGTCCCAAACATTACGCGTTGACGATGCTGCCGTATCCGAGCGGCGACCTGCACATTGGGCATTGGTACGCGATGACCCCGTCGGACGCGCGGGCGCGCTTTATGCGGATGAAGGGTTTCAATGTGTTGTTCCCGATGGGCTTCGACGCGTTCGGCCTGCCCGCCGAGAACGCCGCCATTAAAGACGGCATCCATCCGATGAAGCGGACTTACGCGAACATCGAGCGGATGCGCTTGCAGATGCGTTCGATGGGCGCGATGTTCGATTGGGAGCGCGAGGCGGCGACCTGCGATCCCGAATATTATCGCTGGACGCAGTGGTTCTTCATCAAACTGTACAAGATGGGACTGGCGTATCGCAAAATGGCGGCGGTGGACTGGTGCCCGAATTGCAACACTACGCTGGCGCGCGAGCAGGTGTGGGGCGATGACCGTCACTGCGAACGCTGCGGCACGCCCGTCATTAAGAAGGATCTGGAGCAGTGGTTCTTCCGCACCACCCGGTACGCCGACGAACTGTTGAACTTCGACGGGATTGACTGGCCCGAGCGCGTGAAGACGCTGCAAACGAACTGGATCGGACGCAGCGAGGGCGCGGAAGTCCAGTTTCCAGCGATCGGCAATCAGTCGTCAGCGGCTGACGACAAGGTGACTGTGTTTACGACGCGGCCCGACACGCTGTGGGGCGCGACGTTCATGGTGTTTTCTCCCGAGCATCCGCTGGTGGACAAGGTGACTACCGACGCGCAACGCGCCGAAGTGGAAGCGTATAAGGCGCAGGCCGCGCGTCAATCGGACATCGAACGCGAAGCCGCTGACAAGGAGAAGACGGGCGTCTTCACCGGCGGGTACGCAATCAACCCGGTCAACGGCGAACGCATCCCGATCTGGATCGCGGATTATGTGTTGATGAGTTACGGCACGGGCGCGATCATGGCTGTCCCCGCGCACGACGAGCGCGATTTCGCGTTCGCTAAAAAATATGGCCTGCCGATTATCGAGGTGATTCGACCCGAAACCCAAAACGCAGGGGAGGACGGGAAGGAACTGGAAGAAGCCTACGACGGCGCGGGCGTGATGGTCAACTCCGGTCCGTTCAACGGGACGGAGGTCAACGACCAAAAGGGACGCCAAAACCCCGGCATCAGCGCGGTGATTGACTGGCTGGAGCAAAAAGGCATCGGCAAAGAATCGGTCAACTATCGTTACCGCGACTGGCTGATCTCGCGCCAGCGTTATTGGGGCGCGCCCATCCCGATGGTCTATTGCGAAACGCACGGATGGAATCCCGTCCCCGAAGACCAGCTGCCCGTCGAATTACCCGAGGATGTGGAATGGCGTCCGACCGGCGAAAGCCCGCTGAAACTGCATCCCACGTGGAAGAATACCGCCTGTCCCGTTTGCGGCGGTCCCGCCACGCGCGAGACCGACACAATGGACACCTTCATGTGCTCGTCGTGGTATCACCTGCGTTACCTGAGTCCGCATTACGACAAGGGGCCGTTCGACGAGAAGGAATACAACTACTGGATGCCCGTGGACACGTACACCGGCGGCATCGAACACGCCACCATGCACCTGCTGTACACGCGCTTCTTCCACAAAGCCATGCGCGACGGCGGCGTAACCGAGGGCAATGAACCAATGCTGCAACTGCGGAATCAGGGCATGGTGCTGGGCGAAGACAACGACAAGATGTCGAAGAGCAAGGGCAACGTCATCGCGCCCGACCTGCTGGTGCGGCGCTACGGCGCCGACACAGTGCGCGCCTACATCATGTTCTTCGCGCGCTGGGACTTGGGCGGACCGTGGGACTCGCAGGGCATCGAGGGAACTGCCCGCTGGATCCGCCGCGTGTGGACGCTGTTCACGGATCCGACTCCGCCGAAGGCGGGCGCGGCCTACGACGGGCGCGGCCTGCGCCGCCGCGTCCACCAGACCCTGCGCCGCGTGACGCACGACTTCGAGAATTTCGAGTTCAACACCGTCGTATCCTCGTTGATGGAACTGTTGAACGAGATGCACAAAGCGCGCGAGGCCGGCGCGGCCGGCTCTTCCGCATGGGACGAGGCGCGGGAGATCTACTTGAAGATGATGGCTCCCGTCGCGCCGTTCATCACAGAGGAACTATGGGCGCGCCTCGGCAAGCCGTACTCCATCCACCAGCAGAAATGGCCGCAGGTGGACGAGGCCGCCGCGCGGGAGGACGTGATCGAGATCCCCGTGCAGGTCAACGGCAAGGTGCGCGACCGGATCGTCGTCGCCGCGGACGCGGGCGAGGAGGAGGTCAAATCCGCCGCGCTGGCGAGCGACCACGTCCAGAAATTCCTGGAGGGACGCGAGCCGAAGAAAGTGATCGTCGTCAAAGGAAAGATGGTAAGCGTGGTGGCGTAGTCTGACCATAAAAGCCCCCGGGCGTCTGCTCGGGGGCTTGCGTTTGGACGTTTTCATTTCCGTGCCTGAGAAAGGTGATGTGAATCTCGTCCGTCATTTTTTCTCCCGTTGAGGCTCGCAATCCGTCTTCGCGGAAGGGACGCGCCGTCAGCCCGCCGCGTGACTCTCGGACAGGCCGAATCTCGCCGCGACCTCGTCGAACGATTCCCTGTCCGAGAGCGCCAGCAGGGTGTCGCCTTCTTGCAGCGCGGTTCCTCCGCTTGGCAGCATGAAGTCGTTTTCCCTGGCGATCAGGACCACCAGGAAGTGTTCGGGGAGTTCCAATTCGACGATGGCTTTCCCGGCCATGGTCGAATTGGGCGGTATCAGCAGTTCCTTGAGTTCGCTTTTAAATCCGCCTACGGGCGTGTATTCGATGGGATAGGTCCGCCTGCGCGTCATGGGCGCGTCGACTCCCAGCCATTTCGCGACAATGGGAATCGAAGTGCCTTGTAATAACACCGAGTTTAGAACCACGAAAAAGACCACGTTAAAGATCAAGTCGGCCTGCTGAAGTTTGGCGAGGAAGGGAAAGGTAGCCAGGATGATGGGAGCGGCGCCGCGCAGACCCACCCAGGAGATGAACGTCTTTTCCCGCCAGGTCAACGCGCTTGGGATCAGGCCGATAAAAACGCTGACGGGGCGGGCGATAAACATCAGGAACGCCGCGATGAGCATCCCAATACCGATGATAGGGACCAGGCGGGACGGGAAGACCAGCAGGCCGAGCGTCAGGAACATGGCGATTTGCATGATCCAGGCCAGCCCGTCCTGGAAGCGTAAAATACTCCGCTTGTGGATGAAATCGTGGTGACCCAGGACGATCCCGGCCAGGTAAACCGCCAGGAAGCCGCTGCCGCCGATCAAGTCGGTCAACCCAAAGGTAAGAAACACCAGCGCCAACATCAGGACGGAATAAAGGCCTTCGTAACCCAGTTTCAGGCGGTTGACCAGGAACAGGATCGCCCGCCCCATGACGTATCCCAACGCCGCTCCAACCAGCATTTGCTGGATGAAGAACCGGATCAGGCTCAGCGGCGACAAGTCGGGCTGCGTGATCAGCTGGATGAGGCCGATCGTGAGGAATATCGCCATCGGATCGTTGCTGCCCGACTCCAGTTCCAGCAGCGACTTGATCCTGCCTTTGAGACTGATGCCTTTGGAACGCAGCACCGAAAAGACCGCGGCCGCGTCCGTTGACGAGACGATCGAACCGAGCAGCAGTCCTTCAACCAGCGACAGGCCAAGCAGCGCGCCGGCAAAGAGTCCCACGATCAGCGCGGTGATAAAAACCCCCAGCGTGGAAAGGAGCAGGCCCTCCTTAAGCACGGGACGGATTTGATTCCATTCCGTGCTAAGCCCTCCGAAAAACAGGATCAAAATCAGGGCGATAACGCCGACGATCTGCGCCAGGGCGGGATCGTCGAAGTAGATGCCGCCCAGACCGTCGGAACCCGCCAGCATTCCCAGGATCAGGAACAACAAAAGCACAGGCACGCCGAACCGGTCGGCAATTTTGCTGACGAGCACACTGATCAGCAATATGACAGAAGCGCCGATAAGCACGTAATTATCCATAGTCTGTGGTCATGTCTCCTATCCGCTGCCCGGCGGCGGATCGTCCCATTGGCGGCTGCGCGCCATCCGCAGCGAAGCCGCTTCGCCGGGGACGCGCCAACGCCGGCGGTCAAATCCCCGGGATGAATTTAGAAATTGGACGTCCGCGGCCCATCCACAATGGCTCGGCATATTTTAACGTGAATCCGGGATGCGGTCTTTATGGTTCTTCCGTCGCTCGGCTGTACGCCTTGACGGCTTGCCGCTGCAAGCGCAGCAGTTCCCCGATTGATGAGAAGATTGCTTCGACGCTTTTGGCGTCTCGCAATGCCGGTGAAAAGCGTTGATTGCAACAAAGTATCCATGAACGGGGGTTCGCCCTGAATGATGAAAATTTGGAATTCCGAAGTTCTATTTCGGGAAGGCCGCAAGTAGAACTTGTGGAATCCTTTTTATTTTTAGTCGGAGTCCCAACGTCCCCGTTGACGCAAACAGAACGCCGCCCTTCCGAAGAGGGGCGGCGCCTGTTTGCGCTGTGGCGTCCTTGCTTACTTGAGGAGGGATGCCACAGCGCTGGGTTGCATACTACTATCCATGTTAGACATCACCTCCTCCTTTCTAAAGGATGGCTCCGCTTTTCATCCCCCAAACGATGATGTGAGTATCGCGCACTTCAATTCGGATGTCAATACTTAAACTACACAACCCTCACCGTTGACCCCCGCTCGGTTTTCTCCACCTCGATCCGCGTCGGGAAGGCGTCCTTCAACTCGTCCAGATGCGTGACGACCAAAATCTTCGCGAAGTCGCCGCGCACGGTGTTGATGGCCTCGACCAGTCTCTGCCGCCCCAGCGCGTCCTGCGAGCCGAATCCCTCGTCAATGACCAGGGTTTGCAGGCGCGCGCCCTTGCGTCTCGCCAGCACTTCGGACAGCGCGATGCGGATCGCGAAATCAATACGAAAAGCCTCGCCGCCCGAATACATCTCGTAATCGCGCAGGCCCGCGCCGTCGCTGATGAGGATGTCGAGCGTCTCTTTCAGGTCGTCGCGCTTCTTGTTTTTATACTCGGCCTGCGTCGCAAAGCGGATGGACATCGCCCCGTCGCTCAGGCGTTCAAGCAGGTTGTTGGCCTTCGCCTCGATCTGCGGGAGCGCCTGCTCGATCAGCAGCGCGGGGACGCCGTTCTTGCCGAAAGCGTGTTCCAGCGTCTTGAGACGCGCCGCCTGCCGCGTCGTCTCCTCGCGTTCCGCTTCGAGACTCTTCCGCCGCGTCCGCAGCGACCCCAGCACCTCCACCAGTTGACGCGCCGCGCCGACCTCCTGATTCTTGCGATTCTCGTCCTCCTGCAATTTGAGCAGCAACGTCTCCGCCTCGTCCAGGCTGACGGCGGGCTTCTTCGCCTCCGCCGCGAATCTCCCGCTGGCGAGGAGCGACTCTACTTCCTTCAACCGCGCCGCGCCGACCGCTTCCCACTGCTGGACGGCGGCCCGCGCCGCCTCGATCCGTTCCGTCCACTGCGCGATGGAAGCGGACAGCGTCAGCCGTTCCCGTTCCGCGTTCGACAGTTTTGCGCTCCACGTCTCCGCTTCCGCGGCCGCCTTCGTCAACTCGTCCATGCGGGACTTGTTGGCGCGGAAACGGTCGCCCTTTTCCTTTCCATCCGCCTTCAACTGCTTCAGCGTGGACTGGCGGTGTTTCTCGCTCAACTCCTGTCCGCACAGCGGGCAGACCGCGCCCTCGGCGGATTCCAACTGGTCAATGCGCGCCTTGAGATCGTCCATCTCCAGTTTCCGCAGCTCGTTCTCCGCCTTCAACCGCGCCGACTCCTCCCTCGCCGCGTTGCGCGCCTCCTCGATTTTGCTTCGTTGCGCGAGTTTTTCTTCCGCCTCTGTCAATGTCTTCTTCGCGCTCTCCATCTGATCCGTCAGTCCACTGATCACTGAAAACTGATTACTGATTACTTTTTCCTGCTCTTTCAACCCCCGCAGTTCCTCCTCCAGCCGCGCCTTTTCCGCCGCCAATTCCTCGTTCAACTCCGAGGCGGCCTTGCGGATGCTCTCCAGCGCGGCCTCCTGCGTCTTGCGGGACGCGGCCAGCCGCTTCAGGTCGGCTTCGAGCGACTGCAATCTCTGCCTGCGCGGTTCCTCCTCCGCGAGTTCCGCGTCGATGTCCGCGATGCTTCGGTCAATCCCCGCCGTCTCGCGCTCGATCTCCTTGCGGCGTTCCGCGGCGCGTTCCTTGTACGTCTCCCAGATCTCCAGCCCCAGAATATTGGACAGCACAGCCTTGCGCTCGCTGGCTTTTTTCTGCGTGAACTCGTCGGCTTTGCCCTGCAAAATAAACGACGCGTTGACGAAGGTCTCGTAGTCCAGCCGAAGCGTCTGCTCGATGCGGCTCTGCGTCTCGCGCGCGGACTTTTCCGTGAGCGGCCTCCACGCGCCCCCGCCTTCCTGCCCCCCGTCCCAGATCTGGAACTCCAGGACGGCCGTCTTCCCGCGCGGCGACGCGCGCTGCACGCGGTAGATATTCTCCTCGTAGGCGAAAGTCAGCGCGGCCTCGGCGGCCTTCGACTGCAAATTGACGAGCGCGTCCTTGTCGCCGCCGCGCGCCTTCCCGAACAGCGCCCACGTGATCGCGTCCAGCAGAGACGACTTGCCCGCGCCGTTCTGTCCCGAAATGCAGGCCAGGTCGAACGACTCGAAGTCCAGTTCCGCCGCGTCGCGGTACGAAAGAAAACCAGAGATGCGTAATTTGAGGGGAATCATCGCTCGAATTATACCCGCGCGCTTTTACAATAGGACTAGAACGACGCTTGCATTTGCTGGCATGAAAACAAAAAGGACTCCGCAAGTTCTACTCGCGGCTTTCCCGAAGTAGAACTTCGGGATTCCGATGAAAACTCTCAGACTTTGAGAAGACCATTTGCAACAGAGCAATCGCTATTTACCAACCATCCCATCCCATGTTATCATCACCCGCATGGACGATCCCATCGCTGTCCGCGCCCGCCGACGCCTCACTCTCATCTACGTCATCCTCGCCACCATCCCATGTTACTGCCTGGGGGCGCTGGCTATCGCGAGCGCGCCCGGCCCGCGCACCGCGACGCCCACCGCGACGAAAACCATGACAGCGGCCCCCGTCGCCTCCTCAACTCCCACCGCCGAGCCAGACTTCAGCCCGACTCCATCCTACCTGACAGCCATCGCGCAGACCCTCACCGCCCTCCCCACCATCACGCCCTCCGAGACGCCCTTCGTCTTCATCACGCCCACGCCGTTCCTGCCTCCCACGCGCACGTGGACTCCCTCGCCCACGTTCACCAACACCTGGACTCCCCTGCCGACCGATACGCCGACCATCACGCCCTCGCCCACCGTTACCGACACTCCCACCGCGACGCCGACCGCGACCGCCACCAGCACGCCGACGCCGAAGACCATGTCGCGGGTGGAGGCCAGCTGGCGCATCTGCCCGTTGACGCGGCAGGTGATCAGCGCGTCCGCCAGGTCGAAGTCGGTGTCGATCCAGGGGCCGAAGGGACAGAACGTGTCGAAGCCCTTGGCGCGCGTCCACTGACCGTCGGTCTGCTGCAGGTCGCGGGCGGTGACGTCGTTGCCGACGGTGTAGCCCAGCACAAAGTCGCGCGCGGCCTCGGCGGTGATGTTTCGTCCGCGTTTGCCGACGACGATCACCGCTTCCGCTTCGTGTTCCACCTGCGCGGACTGCGGCGGAAGTTGGATGGCCTCGCCCGGCGCGATGATCGAAGACGGCGGCTTGAAAAAAATCAGCGGGATTTTCGGGACCTCGGCGCCGTGTTCTTTGGCGTGTTCCACGTAGTTGCGTCCCACGCAAACGATCTTGCTCGGCGTGGACGGCGCCAGCAGGCGGACATCCTTGAGGGGAATGTCGGCGGTCAAGCGTTTGTACGCGCCGAACAGGTCGCCTTCGATGCGGCCAACTTTGTCGCCGTGCAGCCAGCCGAATTGCGGCCGTTCTTCCCCGATTTGAAAACGAACGAATCGCATAATGTCTCCTTCAGGTGGATTGTTGCCGGCAAGTGTACCCGGCAATTGTCCGCTTTGAAAGACCGCGAACTTACGTGGGTATGGCTTTCTCAAGGTGTGAGGATTTTCAGCGCGAATGCCGCGAATTTGCGAACCCTTGCGCCCCGCAAGCGCCGGCGTTCGCGCTGTTCGCGTTCCATATCAGTCAAGTTGTCAAGCGTCTTCGAGAAGAACATATTCGCTCGTCACGTTGACGCTCGTCATTTCACATGATAGAATGCAGTTCGCTTATCCCCCGGGCGCGTAGCTCAATGGCAGAGCAGTGGCCTTTTAAGCCATTGGTTGAGAGTTCGAATCTCTCCGCGCTCACTACCTTCCTCCCTTAAAGGAGGATTTTTGTTTAAAGCGTCTCGTCAATGCGCGGGGAGACTATGGCGCGCGCAGAACGTCGAGCATCTTCTGGTGCAGGGCGCGCCCAGCCGCCAGGACGGATTGAGGCGGGGAGAGGTAGTCCGCGCCGCCCTGCAGGTCGGTGACGAGCGCCCCAGCCTCCTCGGCGATCAGCCCGCCCGCGGCCACGTCCCAGGGTTTGAGGGTCAGTTCCCAGTAGCCGTCGAAGCGGGCGGCGGCCACGTAGCAGAGGTCGAGGGCGGCCGAACCGAGGCGACGAACTCCCTGCGCCTGACGCGCGAAGCGTCCGAAGTATTCGAGGTTGTTGACTTTGGCCGTCCAGGTGTCGTAGGGGAAGCCCGTCACGAGCAGGGACTGTTGAAGTTCGGCGGCGCGCGAGACGCGCAGCGGTCGGCCGTTCAGGCGGGAGCCGCGTCCTCGTTCGGCGCTGAACATTTCGTCGCGCATCGGGTCGTAGACCGCCGCGAGGCGCGTGGTCCCGTCCCAGGCGCAGGCGATGGACACGCAGAAGATGGGCACGCCGTGGGCGTAGTTGACGGTTCCGTCGAGCGGGTCCACGTACCAGCGCAGGCGGCCGTCCCCGCTTTCGCCGCTTTCCTCCGCGAGGACGCGGCTTTCGGGCCAGCGGCGCGAGATCTCGTCCAGCAGGAAGGCTTCGGATTGACGGTCAATTTCGGTGACGAGGTCTATCACGCCTTTGAATTGGATGTCGTGTTCCTGGTCGTAGCCGTCGCGCAGGATTTTGCCCGCAGCGCGGGCGAGGGATTCGATGTCGGCAAGGGTGGGTTGATTCATGGCGGGATTGTACACCGAAAAAGGCTGGGGTTTCGGCGGCGCGCGGTCAGTGGTTTTTAAAACCCAAACCCCGTTTGGCCTGCCACGAGCCATTCGGGGTTTGTAAGGAGAATGCACCCTTTATTCTACATGCGGACTTTAATTGTCCCTGAAAGGAACGTGAACGGCGGATAATAGTTTGCGGTTTGGCGGATTTGTCTGACATTAGCCTGGGAAAGTCACGATTTTGCGCCTTTTTCCGCCGAAAACCGCCCAAAATCCTTCCCAGGAAGGATTGGGATCCTCTCTAGGAAGGTTTGGGAACGGGTCTAGACTCGTTGGGAAAGACATTTAGATGTTTTGGGGAAGATGTACTGTCATTTTGGGAAAGATGTACTGATATCTTTGGAAAATCTCTTTATTAACACGAAGGATCACGACCCACAGGGCGCTTCGCGGAGTCAACGAAAGAAAATCCCTTGAAGAATTAAAAATCCGTATCTCGAGGAGATTAGAATCCCAACTCCTTCAAACTCTGTGCCTCGGACTTCTTGCTCCCGAGCAACTCCTTCCAAAACGCCTCGTCATAGCGGCGCGACCGCACGGGCAGCGGCATCGGGACTCCCCAGCCGAGATTAGAAAATTCTTGGTTGACAAACTGTATATACCGTATCATAATAAAGGTGAATGATGGATCAGGGTTTCCTGGTCGGGAAAGCGGGCCTGAAGGCTCGCTTTCTTTTTGTCTATGGCTTACCAAAGGCATTGTAATGTTCAAGTGTAGGCTGGGGGAAGATTTTGAGACCATATCCCAAAATCCCTCCGCCTTTGCTTGCAAGCGCTTTGTCCAATTTTCCGATTACTACGTCAAAGGCCTTCTGTTCCAAATCAGAACGCAAAATCTTCGCAGCGATTGGATAGGCGATCAAATCTGCGATTTGCAAGCCTGCGATATTTGCAGTTTTCTTCTCCATCCAAAAAGTTGAGATATTTCCGAAGTTGGGTTGATAACGAGTGCCAAACCGCTTGAGATTTGAAAATTGCCCTTTAAGCAAAGTATCTTCCTTCAAGCCGCGAGACTCGGCCATCATGTATCCTTCCACACCCTTCCCTTTACGGTTCATCAACATCGAATACCTTTCCATGATGAACTCAAGGGATAAATGATAAGGATGTCTCGCTCCATCGCCATAATGATCCAGATGTGCCTGCTTCAAGATGACCACAGCAATGACTGTGAAATCCAGGGTGGCAATCAACTCGTTTATGGCAGCGTAAAACTCCTGCCGTTTGGCTTCATTACCTAAAAACGAAAATGCTCCTCGATGTTTGCGGATTTCGCTGGAATGTAAAATGACGTCGGTTCTTCCCCAAAACCGTTGCTTCAAAGTTTCCACTGCTGGCCGCGCAACTTCTTTGTAGTATTCGCGCTCAAAAATGCAGCCAGCTAGACAAAAAGCGGGAAAACTTCTGTCAATGCTTTCTAAATTGTGGTCTCCAGACTCATCCATGAACAAAACGTAGGGCATCGTTAATCTCCCGCCGAGTATGGTTGGGTGGTCGCATTATACACCTGCAAAACTCCGTGTTCATCCGCGTCCCAAAGCATCAGAACCCCAACTCCTTCAAACTCTGCGCCTCGGATTTCTTCCCTCCGAGCAACTCCTTCCAAAA
>DKTP01000033.1 GCA_002473085.1 Anaerolineales bacterium UBA7227 | reverse complement strand
CGCAGGAGGGTGGTCTTGCCCACGCCGGGGCGTCCGAGGATGAGCAGCGACTTGCCCGAGTTGACGATGTCTTCGATGATGTCAATCGTCCCGTAGACGGCGCGGCCGACGCGCAGGGTAAGGCCGACCACGGCGTCGCGCCGGTTGCGGATGGCGGAGAGGCGATGGAGGGTGCGTTCGAGTCCGGCGCGGTTGTCGGCGTCGAATTCGCCCACGCGTTCGTCCACATAGTCAATTTCGGCGCGGGTCACTTCAGCCTCGCGCAGGATGATCTCGCGGTCCACGAAGCGCGCCGTAGGGACGCGTCCGAGGTCGAGGATGATTTCGAGCAGATTTTCGCTGTCGTTGGCTTTTTCGACCGCGTGCCGAACGGTGGCGGGGAGGATGTCCAACAGGGCATCGAGGTCGTCTGTGATTCGTTTTTGGTCCATAAGTGTCAGGTGTCAGGTGTTGGGGAGGCCATGATGTACTTGCGCCGCGCGAGCCTGGGGACGCGGCTTACAGGTTAGAAGGAGGCGTGGGACATGACGGGGTACCTGCCAATCGGCGATGATGAGCATATTATACGAGGAATATTCGAGTTGCCGGGGATTGCGGCGTTCCCATCCATGGCGGCAGCAAGGTCGGGAATTTTTCGGCGCGAATGCCGCGAATTTGCGCCAGATGGGGGATTGACGCCTCGTGAGGAGGAAGTAAAATGCGGAGCTATTCGCCAAATTGTAAAGGAGCAAAAAATGAAAAAATTTTTCGTACGCTCGATCCTGATCGTCATCGTGGTCTCCGCTTTTGCGCTCACCAGCCAGGCTTTGGCGGCGACCGCCCCTCCAAAATGGATGAACAGCCATTTTGTAGTGGGAAAGGGAATTGTCTTTAATTTCTCCTATGATGCCTCCCATTTACGCAGCCCAAATATTCATGGCGCCACGATCACCATTCACGGTAATTCCTATCCGCTCGCGTGCGTGGTCGTCACCGAAAAGACCACGATCTCCTGCACTTTGCGCGGCGGTTTGACTGAATTTGCCGGCGATTCGGGGAGCATTCATCTTCTTGGTTACTGGTACAGCGTCATCATCCCGAATAAATCGGAGAAGATAGCCCCGCTGAACACTCCGTCGCCCACGCCGCTCCCCTCTCCCACCATGCCTCCGCTGCTTTAATCGGCGGCTCACGAATGAGCGCTGCGCGCGCTTTCGTGAAATAGTGATCGTTCGTTTTTACGCACGGGACAGAGACTATAAGCCTCTGTCCCGTTTTTCATTTGACGTTCAAGGGAGCTCCGTTTTTGACGGGAAATTTCCTTTTAATACGAAGGGTCACGACCCACAGGGCGCTTCGCGGAGTCTACAAAGGAAAATCCTGTGAGATAGGCGCGGCTCCATCCTTTGAGCGTCTTTGTGTTTGGCTCTTTCCCGTTAATTGCAGGAGAGCCTTAACTCTTTTTTGTACACGGATTTACGGATTCATTTTCAATGAAATCCAGGCGAACATTCAAAATTCTCGGTTTTGAATGTTCTTCGCGATCTTAGCGGCAGGAAGTGGTTTTTTTAGCGGCGTTTTCCGTGTCTTTAAAGCTCTCTCTAATCTCCGCTTGCGCTTTTTTTCCGCAGATATTCGTCAATTGCCCAGGCCGCTTTGCGCCCGCCAACCATGGCGGTGACGACCAGGTCGGGGCCCGTCACACAGTCTCCGCCGGAGAAGACGCCCTCGCGGGTGGTCGCGCCGGTGGCTTTGTCTTTGACGGCGATCAGCCCCCAGTTGTGGACTTCGAGGTCGGGCGTGGTCTTCCCGATGATCGGGTCGGGCCAGTAGCCGAGGGCGAGGATGGCTGTATCGCAGGCGACGCTGAAGTTCGAGCCTTCGATGGGGACGGGTTTTCGGCGTCCCTTCGCGTCGGGTTCGCCCAGTTTCATTTCGAGACATTCCACCGCCGCCAGTTTTCCGTCGGGGCCGGCGATGAATTTGACGGGCTGGGTGAGGAAGCGGTATTTGGCGCCCTCGTCTTTCGCCATCTTGCGGTCTTTCTTTCCGCCGGGCATTTCGTTTTCGGTGCGGCGGTAGAGACAGGTGACCTCCTCGGCTCCGAGGCGCAGGGCGGTGCGCAGGCAGTCCGAGGCGGTGTCGCCGCCGCCGATGACCACCACCCGCTTTCCCATCTCCAGGGGCTGGAGCATGTCGGGCGGGAGCAGGTCGCGCTCCACGTTGCCGCGGATGAGGAAGTCGGTGGCTTCGTAGACGCCGGGCAGGTCGGTGCCGGGCGTGTCTTCCATTTTCGCGTCGATCTCCGAGCCGACGCCGATGAAGACCGCGTCGAAGCCCTCGGCGAATAACTCGTCAATGGTCTTGTCTTTGCCGATGTAGGTGTTGGGGACGAACTTAACCCCGGCGCGCTCGAACTCCTCCCATTTTTCCTGCCAGACGTTTTTGGGAAGTTTGAAGTTGGGGATGCCGTAAACGAGCAGACCGCCCGGCGCGGGCTTGGACTCGAAGATGGTCGCTTCGTGTCCGCGCTGGACGAGTTGGTCGGCGCAGCCCAGCCCGGCGGGTCCGGCCCCGATGATGGCGACCCGCTTTCCCGTCGGCGCGCCGACCGGCAGGATGCGTCCCGCGTGGCGGCGTTTGTAGTCCACCGAAAAGACTTCGAGTTCGCCGCACAGGACGGGCGTCTGGTGTTTGTTCAGCACGCACGAACCCTGGCAGAGCGCCTCGTGCGGGCAGACGCGTCCGCAAATTTCGGGCAGGGAACTGGTCTGGTGATAGAGGTCGGCGGCTTCCTCGAAGCGTCCATGCTCGATGAGCCACATCGCGGACGGGATGTCGTTGTGCGTGGGGCAGGCCGTCATGCACGGCGCGGGGTCGGGACAATGGATGCAGCGCGCGGCCTCCACCATGGCGCGTTCGGCGTCGAACTCGATGACCACGTCGTCGAAGTCGCAGGAACGCTCTTCGGGCGGGCGCAGGTCGAGATCGAAGAAAGGTTTGTTGGCGCGGGCTTTTCGGTCGATATCCAGGAATTCGCTTGGGACTGCCTGCATGGGGGGTTCCTCATTAATAATGCTGAATTACAACGATGATACCGAATCTAATTGGATGGATGAAGGCGAAAATGTCACCAAACCCGACGACAATCGTCACATGTCGCCTGGGCGATTTTACCCGCTTTTTGTCCGATTTTGCGGGGGCGGCGCGCGGGCGGAGTGTAAGGATTTCGTAAATTTTTCCGCCTGCGGCTTGCCGCTCCTTGCGAAGCGGGTAGAATAGGCTTGTCGGAGGACAATTGTATGATGCAATTTCTCAAAACCAGAAAAAAGATCGTGATCCTCGTCGTTGTGTTGGCCGCGTTGGGCCTGGCGTTCTTTGCCTGGCGCGGGCAGGGGAGCGCGCAGACGACGTATCAAACCGTCAAAGTTGAACGAGGCGAACTGATCGCCACCGTCGGCGCGACCGGCACGGTACGCGCCCGCCAGAGCGCGACGCTCGTCTGGCAGACCGGCGGTTTGGTGGACAAAGTCAACGTCTCGGTGGGCGAGCGGGTGACGGCGGACGCCGTCCTCGCCTCTCTCGCGCCGAGATCGGTCTCGCAGAACGTCATCCTCGCGCAGGCAGACCTCGCCAACGCGCAGCGCGCGCTCGACGACCTGATGGCTTCAGACACCGCCCGCGCCCAGGCGTGGATCGCCCTGCGCGCGTCCGAAACCGCATACGACAACGCCAAAAGTAAATACGACGCGATGGAAACCGGCAACTATGAATATGAGCGCGTCGTCTACACCACGATACGCGGCAGGAAAGTCGCCACCCTTGAGACGGTCACTGTGGACCAGGTGGACGACCAGACCCTGGCGGACGCCAAAGCCGATATGGATCTCAAAAAAGCGCAGTACGACGACGCCCAGCGCGCCTACGACCGCCTGAAGGACGGGCCCAACTCGACCGACATCGCCGCCGCGCAGGCGCGCGTCGACGCGGCGCAGGCCACCCTCGACATGGCGCGCCTGACCGCGCCCTTCGCGGGGACGGTCACCGACGTCCGCCTTTTGCCCGGCGACCAGGTGACGGCCGGCATGGCCGGCTTCCGCGTGGACGATCTGTCTCACCTGCTGGTGGACGTGGAACTGTCTGAGGTGGATATCAATCACGTCGCGGCGGGTCAACCCGTCACGCTCACGTTCGACGCGATCCTGGGGAAGGAGTATCACGGCGAAGTGACGCAGGTGGCCGAGGCGGGGAACGTGGTGCAGGGCGTGGTCAATTTCACCGTCACCGTCCGTATTATGGACGCGGATAAACAGGTGAAGCCCGGCATGACCGCGGCGGTTAATATCACGGTGAAGAAACTCGAAGACCAGATCCTCATCCCGAACCGCGCCGTCCGACTCGTGGACGGCAAGCGGGTGGTCTACGTTCTGCGGGACGGCAGCCCCGTCATGGTGGAGGTGAGTCTTGGGTCTTCGTCCGACACCGCGTCCGTGCTGGCAGGAGGCGGCGTCGAGGTGGGCGATCTCATCATCCTCAACCCGCCGGCCGCGTCCAGCGCGGGCGGCGGTCCGCCGTTCATGCGATAGAGGCGATATGGATCAAGACTGGGTGGTGGTCGCAAACGACCTGGTGAAAACCTATAAGATGGGCGAAGTGGAAGTGAACGCCCTGCGCGGCGCGTCGGTGAAGATCGCGCGCGGCGAGGTGGTCTCCATCATGGGGCCGTCGGGATCGGGCAAATCCACGATGATGAACATCCTCGGCTGTCTCGACCGGCCGACCTCGGGCGAATACACGCTGGACGGGGAGGTGGTGGCGGCGATGACCGACGACCAGCTGGCGAGCGTCCGCAACCGCAAAGTGGGATTCGTCTTTCAGAGTTTCAACCTGCTCTCGCGCCAGACCGCGCTCTTCAACGTGGAACTGCCGCTTCGTTACGCGGGCCGGGTGGAAAACCGGCGGCAGCGCGCCGCCGAAGCCTTGAAAGCGGTGGGACTTGAAGACCGTATGACGCATCGTCCCACCGAACTTTCGGGCGGGCAACAGCAACGCGTCGCCATCGCGCGCGCCATCGTCAACCAGCCCGCCATCATCATGGCCGACGAGCCGACCGGCAACCTCGACAGCAAGGTCGGTAAAGAGATCATGCAGTTGCTGCTCAGTCTGAACCGGGAACGCGGCGCCACGCTCATCATCGTCACGCACGACCCGCTCATTGCCGAGCAGACCCAGCGCGTCGTCCGCCTGCACGACGGGCTGGTGGAGTTCGACGGGCTGGCGAAGGGAGGCGCGCAATGAATTTCTCGCAGGCCATTCTCGAGGCCCTCGAAAGCCTCGGCTCGAACAAGATGCGCTCCGGCCTGACCGTGCTGGGAATCGTCATCGGCGTGGCGGCGGTGATCGCGATGCTGGCGGTCGGCACCGGCGCGCAGGACAGCATCACCGGCTCCATCAGCGGGATCGGGACGAACCTGCTCTTCGTCTTTCGCGGCGGCGGGCATATGGGCGGCGGGACGGAAGTCCGCAACCCCAAACCGTTGACGCTGCAGGACGCCGCGGCCATCGCGGACCCGTTCGCGGCCCCCTCGGTGGAACTGGTCGCGCCCGTCCTGCAAGATAGTCTGCTCATCAGCGCCGCCGGGCAGACTGCCACCGTTAACGTCTCCGGCGTGACGCCCGACTACTTCCCGCTCCGCAACTATACGCTGACGGAAGGCGAGGCCATCACCGAAGAAAACCTGCTCGGGCGCGCCTCGGTGGCCGTGATCGGACCCGAGACCGCCGACACATTGTTCGGGCGCCACGACGGCCTCGTGGGCGAGCAGATCACCATCGAAGGGCAGCCCTTCCGCATTATCGGCGTGTTAAGCGCCAAAGGCGGCGGGATGTTTGGCTCGGAAGATAACCAGGTTTTGATTCCATACAGCGCCGCGCAGACGCGCCTTATCCAGCGCCGCACACGCGACCAGGTGGACATGCTCCTCGTCCAGGTGGTGGATTCGGAATCCGTGCCGAGCGCGGTGGAGCAGGTCTCCGCCATTTTGCGGACGCGCCATCGCACCGAGATCGGCGCGGACGATTTCACCGTCTTCAGCCAGCAGGACTTCCTGCAAACTGCGGCTGCCATCACCAGCGTGTTGACGATCTTCCTCGGCGGCATCGCGGCCATCTCCCTGCTCGTGGGCGGCATCGGCATCATGAACATCATGCTGGTCTCCGTCACCGAACGGACGAAGGAGATCGGCCTGCGGAAGGCCCTCGGCGCGCGCAAACGCGACATCCTCATCCAGTTCCTGACCGAGTCCTCGCTGCTGAGTCTCTTTGGCGGCATCATCGGCATTCTCTTTGGATGGTTGATCTCGTTCATCGTGGAAAAGGTGGCCGTCGCTTCGGGGACTCCCTTTTACCCGCGCATCGGCCTCGACGCCATCCTGCTCGCGACCATCTTCTCCGCGGCGGTGGGACTGTTCTTCGGCATCTACCCCGCCAACCGCGCCGCGAATTTGGAACCTGTGGAGGCGCTGCGGTACGAATAGAACGACAATGAGCAAGAGACCAGGTTCCGCAAGAAACCTGGTCTCTTTTTTTGTTCGCGCGTGAAACTCGCGCAGGTTACGGCACGTGATATTCGATGATGAGCATCGGGCGCATGAACGCGGTCTTGTAATTGCCGCTGAAGAACTTCATGTAATCTGCGCGTCTATTGTTATTGTCGTCGAGGGTGAAGCGCAGGCGGAATTGCGTCGTGCCTTTCAGATTGATGAAGGGATGGGCGGTCTTTCCGAGGACCGCGCTGTACCAGTTGTTGACCGGCGTCTTGCCAAACGTCCCGATCGCGGGCTTGTTCGCGGCAACCTGGAAATCGCTGGCCGCCAGCTTGACGTTCGCGCCGAAGTAGGGCCTGCGGATATCCGCTTTCAGCCAGCCCAGTTTGAGGAATGGATTCATTCCCGTCAGCCCGGCTTTTCGGATCTTGAGCGTGACCTTGTCAATGACCGCGTTGTCTGGCAGCGCGCTGGTGTTGAAGGAAAGGATGGCTTTGTATTGGCGGTTCGAGGCGTCGTCTCCAAGATAAAACATGGAACCGCTAGGGCTGATGACGCCTCCCTTGTTGCTCTTTTCCGAGGTCTCCAGGATATGCCCGTCGTACGCCCCGGCCGAGCGGACGGTCAAAGTCTGCTTTTTGTAGATCGCGGCCGGTATTGACTCAGAATCCTGGAACAGGTTGGGAAGCCTGTCATAAACGATGGCCTGAATTTCATACGCGCCCGACGCGAGGTTCGCCGGGATGGCGAGAGAAGCCACAACCGGATCGTCAACCGGACCCTCGTCCGTGCTGGTGATGGTATGGTCGATGGTGTCGCCGGCGATGATGGCGCCCGTCTCGTTTCGCAGGTTGATCTCGGTCCGTAGTTGCTGTGTGGGCAGGGGACCGTCCACCTCGATCGTCACATTGATGGTATTTCCAGCGACATAAGAGGGTTGATCGGTCGTCAGTGAACGGATTGTGGCGTCGCCGTTGGGTTGTCCGTTCAGCACAAGCTGCCCCCAGTCCACGTTCACCGCCCAACCGGTGTCTGTGATTTCGATTTTGACCAGGTTGTCGCCCTGCACGACCCAGGCCGGGTCGATGGACAGGATGGTCGTGGACCATTCTTCATTGGCGCCGGTCAAGACCCCGGCCAGGTTGCCGTTGAAGTACACATTGTCTATTTCTCCAATGTCCACATCTTTAGCGAGCAGAAAGAGATCCACGCTGGTCAATCCGTCAGCATACGGGACATTGATCGTGAATTCGATCGGCGTATTTTCATCGGTTTTGAAGAGATAATCATCCATGTCGCAATCGCCGTTGCCGCTGTTGCTTTCGTCCTGATTATCCCGGGTGGTGAACAAGGGAAGGTTGTTTTCGTCATTGAGACCATCAGCGCAGGTCCCGCCGAAATTGACGTAAAGGTCAAGATTTCCGCCAGTCCCATTCTTATCTGCCGCCTCGATGTAATAAGCGACGCCGGCCGTGAGCGCGACGCGGAGAGCGGATGTCTCTCCGACGTAATCGTCGTTGCAGGCCACATTGGTCAAACTGCCGCGCTCGCCGGTCCAGACCGCCAGCATGGTGTCGTAATCGCTGTTGTGGGTGTTGACGTACAAGGTCCCGTTTTCGGTGGGGGTGAAGCTGTACCAGACCGTGTTCGAGCCGGCATCCAAACTCCCGCAGGGAAATGCCGGGTCGTCCATCGCGGCGGTCGCGGCAGTCGTGTCCTCGACGACGCTGAAAGGCAGGCTGGTTATCTCTGTGGATGTGTCGAAGTCGTCGTTCGCCCCGGCCGCTCCGACCGGCGTGACGGCTTTGCCGAACGTCAGCCCGGCCAAAACCAGGAGAGTTAGCATCCTGAAAAAATAAAATTTTGTCTTCATACCTTCTCCTTGCTTCTCGAACCGAAAATTACGAAAGGGGATTCGTCGCGTCAACTACAGGAACGGCGTCGCCCGCCGACGTGCCGCGAAAAACATCCCCGCGCGAATGGATTGATCAGGCGTCTGCTCCGCCTTGCCCGCCAAAAGGGGTGAACCCCTGTCGGCGCGGGTGGATTATACCTGACTGGACAGGCGATATTCTTTGCCGCCGTCCTCTTGCAAAAATGTAAGAATAAGCGCGCTCGACGGAGCGCCCGCCGCCCGATCTTCCACCTTGTACCTTCAACCTTCCCCTTTTATAATATCCCCATGTCCACATTTCATATCCTCATCACCGACGGCCTCGACGCCTCCGCTCAGGCCGTTTTGCGTTCCTGTTCCGTGGATGACCGCACGGGCATCGCCGCGGACGAACTTGTCAAGATCATCGCCGACTACGACGCGCTCATCGTCCGCGGGCGGACGAAGGCGACCGCGTCGCTGCTCGAAGCCGCGACCCGCCTGAAGGTGATCGGACGCGCCGGCGTGGGCGTGGATAACATCGACCTGGCCGCGGCCAAATCCCGCGGCGTGACCGTCGTCAACGCCCCCGTCTCGACCACGCTGGCAGTCGCGGAACTGACCTTCGGCCTGCTCCTCGCCCTGGCGCGCGAAATTCCCCGCGCCGACGCGTCCATGAAGCAGGGACAGTGGCTCAAAAAGGAACTCGAAGGCGCGGAGTTGTACGGCAAGACGCTCGGCATTTTGGGCATGGGACACATCGGCTCGGAAGTGGCGCGCCGCGCCCGCGCCTTCGGCATGAACGTGCTGGGCTACGACCCCCTGCTCACGCCCGACGAAATTCGCGGCCGCGTGGCCGAGCCTGTGGACCGCGACGAACTGCTGGCGCGCTCCGACTTTGTGTCCCTGCACCTGCCGCTGCTCCCCGAAACGCGCGGCATGTTCAACGCCGAACAGTTCGCCAGAATGAAGGACGGGGCGCGCGTCGTCTGCGCGGCGCGGGGAGGCATCATTGACGAGGCCGCGCTGCTGGCCGCCATCGAAGCGGGCAAGATCGCGGGCGCGGCGCTGGATGTGTTCGCGTCCGAGCCGCCCGGCGCGACGGACCTGGTCAAGCATCCGCGCGTCATCGCCACCCCGCATGTCGGCGCGCAGACCGCCGAAGCCCAGTCCCGCGCGGCGGAAGACATCGCCCACGAAGTCCTCGCCGCGTTGCGCGGGGAAAAACTACGCTGGAAAGTGGCGTAGGCAGGTATATTACGTAGACACGTACACATGAAATACCCGCTACACACTGTTCTCTGTTCTCTACTCTCTGTTCTCTCTATCTACTCACCATCCCCAGGAGCCATCCATGCAAGACAAATTCAATGAATTGAAAGCCGTCCTCGCCGAGATTGCGGACCTGAACCACGCCGCGGCCGTCCTCGGCTGGGACCAGAACACCTACATGCCGCGCGGCGCCGCCGAATCGCGCGGCAACCAGCTCGCCACGCTCGGCAAGATCGCCCACGAAAAATTCACCAGCGACCGGGTGGGGAAACTGCTGGACGAACTCAAGGACGCCTTCCCCGCCGAATCGGACGAGGCCGCCATCGTCCGTGTGACGCGCCGCGACTACGACAAGGCGACGCGCGTCCCGCCCGAGTTCGTAGTGGAGCAGGCTCAGGTCACGACCGCCGCGCACGAAGGCTGGATGAGGGCGCGCCAGCAGTCCGATTTCTCCATCTTCGAGCCGCACCTCGCCAAAGTCCTCGACCTGACGAAGCGCTACATCGGCTTCTTCCCGAAGGCCGACCATCCCTACGACACCCTGCTGGACGATTACGAGCCGGGCATGAAGACCGCCGAAGTGCAGGCCATCTTCGCCGAACTCCGCAAAAAGCAGGTGAAACTTCTCAAAGCCATCGCCGAGAAAAAGCAGGTGGACGCGTCCTTCCTCTACAAGAAATATCCCGAGGCGAAGCAGAAAGCCTTCGGCGAGAAAGTCATCGCCGCATTCGGCTTCAACTGGGATCACTATCGGCAGGACAAATCGCCGCATCCCTTCACCACCTCCTTCAGCATCAACGACGTGCGCATCACCACGCGCTACGACGAGAAATTCTTCAACAGCGCGATCTTCGGCTCCATGCACGAGGCGGGACACGCCCTGTACGAAGGCGGCATCCATCCCTCGTTCGAACGCACGCCCCTCGCCAACGGCGCCTCGCTGGGCGTGCACGAATCGCAATCGCGCATGTGGGAAAACCTCGTCGGGCGTTCGCTTTCGTTCTGGGAGCATTTCTATCCCGAACTGCAAAAGGCTTTCCCCTCGCAGCTCGGCGACGTGAAACTGCGCGCCTTCTACAAGGGCATCAACAAAGTCGAGCCGTCGTTCATCCGCGTCGAGGCGGACGAGGCCACCTACAACATGCACATCATGCTCCGCCTCGAGATCGAAATCGCCATGGTCGAAGGCTCGGTGACGCTCAAAGACCTGCCCGCGCTGTGGAACGCGAAGATGAACGAATACCTCGGCGTCACGCCTCCCGACGACGCGCGGGGCGTCCTCCAGGACATCCACTGGTCGTTCGGCGGCATTGGCTACTTCTCCACCTACTCGCTCGGCAACCTCATCTCCGCGCAACTCTGGGAAAAGATCAACGCCGACATCACCGACCTCTCCGCGCAGATCCGCAAAGGCAAATTCGACGCCCTGCTCGGCTGGCTGCGCGCCAACATCCACGTGCATGGCCGCAAGTACGAGCCGCAGGACCTCGTCCAAAAAGTGACCGGCTCCAGGATCAACCCCGCGCCCTACCTGCGTTACCTCGAGACGAAGTTCAGCGACATCTACGGGCTGTAACTTACGAAGACAGAAACCAGGTTTCCCCGGAAACCTGGTTTCTCTATCTGACCCATGAATCGTCTCCTGCGACCGACCCTCCTCCTCGCTTCCCTCCTGACCTTGAGCGGATGCGCCTCCGCGACCTCCTCCTACCCGACGCCGATTCCCGCCGAGGTCCTGCCAACGGCTATCGCGCAGACCGCAGCCGCGCTCAACGCCACTGCCCTTGCGGCGCTCCCCTCGCCGACGGTCACGCCTCTTCCCACCGAAACGCCGACCCCCACGGTCACGTTGACGCCCACGCCCATCCCGCCCGCGCCGAACGCGCGTCTTCATTTTCTCGCTCCCGGGCCGATGTCCGTGCTTGTGTCCCCGCTGCAACTCAAACTGTACGTCCTGCCGGGAGAGACGAATCTCGTGCAGGTGACCCTCTTCGGCGAGGATGGCCGCCTGCTGGCCCGCGACCTGACGCGCGTCCAGGATGTGCCGCCGCCGGGACTGGAACTTTACCTGGAGATTCCCTTCGAGGTCCGCGTGAACGAGTTGGCGCGTCTCGAAGCCAGCATTACCGACAAGGCGGGACGTCTCGAAGCGCTGAACTCCATCCACGTGACGCTCCTGCCGACGGGTCTGAACCGCGTCAACCCGCCCGATCCGCCTTTCGAGCGCGCCGTCTTCTACTCTCCGCTGGACAAAGCGGTCGTCTCCGGCGGCGCGTTGACGGTGGACGGCGCGTTCTGGCCCGTGACCGACCAGCCCGTCATCCTTGAATTGGTGGACGAGGGAGGCCGGGTGTTGGCGACGCGACAGTTGGCGCTAGCCGGCGATACCCATGTGCCGTTCGCCACCGTCATCCCGTTCAAAGTCGCCGCGGTCACTCAGGCGCGCCTGACGCTGCGCCAGATGGACCCGCGTTTCAATATGATCGCCTATCTCTACAGCGTGGCGGTGACGTTGAATCCGTAGGGTTGCCAAAAGGGAACGCGGCAGGTATAATGCCGCTTGCCTTTCACAAGGAAAGGAACTGTTTCGGGGCGTGGCTCAGCCCGGTAGAGCGCACGGTTCGGGTCCGTGAGGTCCCGAGTTCAAATCTCGGCGCCCCGACAGGTCAATGCAAGGACGCAGGCAACCCGAAGCCTGCGTCAATTTTTTTAGCGAACTTCCGAA
The DNA here is from genome assembly GCA_002473085.1 of Anaerolineales bacterium UBA7227. Taxonomy (GTDB): domain Bacteria; phylum Chloroflexota; class Anaerolineae; order Anaerolineales; family Villigracilaceae; genus Denitrolinea; species Denitrolinea symbiosum. The sequence continues at coordinate 2,690 of DKTP01000033.1, read as the reverse complement.
GCCGCACGGCTTCGGAAGTTTTGATTTCAGGACGGCGCCCGCCATTCGGCGACGATTTCCAACTCGTTCTCCAAATAGCGACGTTTCATCTCCGAGCGTTGGATCTTTCCGCTCGACGTTTTGGCGATGGTCGCGCGGCGGATGAGGATCACCGCGTGGGCGCGGATGCCATGCTCCCGCGCGATATTGGCGCGGATCTGTTTGACGACCTCGTTCCAATCCACGCCTTCGAGCTCGCGGCGCTGCGTCTCGTGGACGACGATCAACTGCTCCACGTTGTCCTCGACGACCGAGAAGGCCGCGCCGCCTCCCGCGCGCAGGGCGGGGTGCGTCCGTTCGACCGTCATCTCCACGTCTTGCGGATAATAGTTCCGTCCGCGCACGATCAGCAGGTCTTTAAGTCGGCCTGTGATGTAAAGATGACCGTCATACATGAAGCCAAGGTCGCCCGTCCGCAGGAAAGGACCTTCGTGCGTCCCGGCAATGTGCGCGCCGAAAGTGTGTTTTGTATCGTCGGGACGATTCCAATAGCCCTCGCCCACGCTGTCGCCGCTGATCCAGACCTCGCCAACCTCGTCGGGCGCGCAGCGTTTGCGGCTCTTCGGGTGGACGATGGCGATCTGATAATCTGCCAGCGGCGTCCCCGAGCTGACAGCTTCCACGCTTTCTTTCGGGTCGTTTGAGTCGCTGGGGACGAGCCGCCCCTCCTCAAAGTCCGCGCGGCGGAAGCGTTGGGCAATTGTCCGCTTTTCGCCGGTGTAGAACGAAATCACCAGCGTCGTCTCCGCCATGCCGTAGCAGGGAGCCAGCGCTTCGGGGCGGAATCCGAACGGCGCGAATTTCTCCGCGAAGCGCGCCTGCGTTTCGGCGCGCACCGGCTCCGCGCTGTTGTAGGCGATCTTCCAGCTGGATAGGTCCAGCCCCTCGCATTTTTCCAATGGAATTTTGTTCACGCATAGGTCGTAGGCGAAATTCGGTCCGCCCGAGGCGGTGACTTTGAATTTTTGGATTGCCTTCAGCCAGTTGAGCGGGTTTTGCATGAACTGGATGGTCGGCATCAAAATGCTGGGCGTGCCGTCCATCGGCGTCAGGAACGTCCCGATCAACAGGCCCATATCGTGGAAAAGCGGCGTCCAGGTCAGGACAGCCGAATCGTCCGCGTATTCGCCGCCTCGTACCCGCGTTTCGTGCAGGGCGTGCATGTTATGCGAGAAGTTGCGATAACTGATCAGCACGCCTTTGGGGATGTTCGTGGACCCGGACGTGTACTGCATGAAGGCCAGCGACTCGGGTTTGATCTCCGGGATTTTCAAGCTATGACCGCCTCCCGCGCGGACCGTCTCGCGCGTGACCCATTTCAGCGCGGCGAAGTCCGGGAATTGCGCGGCCTCCGCGAGGAACGCGGCCTGGTATTCGGGCGTGGTCAGCACGAGGCGCGCCCGCGCGTCCTTTGCGATGGCCTCCAACCGTTGGGCGGAGCGGTTCATCCCCGGCGGATTCGTCGGGATGGGGACGATGCCCGCGTACAGGCAGGCGTACATGGCGACGATGAATTCCAGGCTGGTCGGGTACACCAACAGCGCGCGTTCGCCCGGTTCGGCTATGCTTTGCAGGAAGGCGGCCATACTTTTGACTTCCGCGTCCAACTGGCTGTAGGTGAGGCTGTGGTCCTCCGCCTCCGTCGCGCCGAGGAGCAGGTGCGAGAGACGGTCGGGAGTCTCCGCGGCGCGGCGTTGGAGGACTTCGACGGGATTGATGAACGGATATGCCATTTTTTCTCTTTCGGGGATCTGTCCTACCGCTCCGCCAAACCCGCGAGGACTTTGTCGGCGATTAATGCCACCGTGTCCATGTTTTCCACGGTCAATTCGGGATCGGGGATGTAGAGGTCGAATTCCGTCTCGATGAAGACGCCCACCTGCGCCATCGCGAAGGAATCGATGAGTCCGCTGGAGAAGAGCGGCTCGTCGTCCTTGAGGGGATAATCGGGATTCTTGAGCAGTTCCTTCAAGGTGAAGGCGCGAATTTTTTGCAGGGCTTCGTTTCGATCCATGGGAGGACTCCTTTGATTTTATGGCGGCGCGGGACGCTCTTCGGTTCCGATTTTACGGGTAGACGAACACCGGCGGCGCGCTTTGTAGTTTCGTGATGACAATGACCGCCAGCGGGATCAACGCGAGCAGGATCGCCTGCGCCCAGAACGGCCATTTGCGGAAAACCAATTCGTCTTTGCCGCGCTGCTGGAACCAGTCAACCAGCAGGGACAGGATGACAGGCGCCGCGGGGCGCAGGTCGAACATCACGCCGTCCCAGCCTTTGACGATGCGGGCGAAGAAGACGTAGGTCTGCTTCAAGTCTAACACGAAGGGGACGGTGGACGCGGCCATCAGCAGGATCAGCCAGGAGCGGGAGAGAATCCTGCGCCAGAGCGGGATCGAGGCCTCGGCCTGCGCGGGACGCGACAACATGCGGATATTCTCGAACATGATGAGCAGTCCCATCAGCGCGCCCCAGACGAGGTGGTTCCAGTCCGCGCCGTGCCAGAGTCCGCTGATGAGCATGGTGACGAGCGGCGGAACGATGAGGTTGGGGATGTTGGCGCGGCTGGGATTCTTCCGCAAAAAGGCGCGGCTGACGGGCATGTAGATATAGTCGCGCAGCCACTGCGAGAGGCTGATGTGCCAGCGCGT
>DKTP01000019.1:10668-10918 GCA_002473085.1 Anaerolineales bacterium UBA7227 | reverse complement strand
TGGCCTTCTTCAAATATTTTAAATTCTTCGTCCCGACCCTCGCGGATAAACTCGCCGCGCAGGGCGTCCATGCCGACGCGTTCCTCGCCAGCGTCATCCTGCCGATCGGACTGTCCTTCTTCACGCTGAAAAAACTCGCCTACATCCTCGACGTTTCGCGCGGCGGCGTCCGCCCCACGCGTGACCTCGTCGGGTTCGCGCTCTTCGTGGCGTTCTTTCCCCAGATCACAGCCGGTCCCATTGACCGCGC
>DKTP01000019.1:0-10594 GCA_002473085.1 Anaerolineales bacterium UBA7227 | reverse complement strand
GGTCCCATTGACCGCGCCCAGAAACTCCTGCCGCAGATCCAATCCCCGCGCGTCTGGAAAGCGGACAACTTCTACAACGCCTGGCCGCTGCTGTTGATGGGCTTCTTCAAGAAATTCGTCGTCGCCAACGGCGTCGGGCCCACCGTCAGCCGCATCCTCCATTTGACGAATCCCACCGGCGAGTTGGCCGTCGCCGCCGCGCTGGGTTTCACCCTCCAGGTCCTCGCGGACTTTTCAGGTTACACCGACATCGCCCGCGGACTGTCCTTCCTGCTGGGATTCGAGACTTCGGAAAACTTCCGCAACCCATATCTCTCCCTCACGCCGACCGAATTCTGGAATCGCTGGCACATCACTCTCTCCACCTGGCTGAGAGATTACATCTTCTTCCCCCTGCGCCGTTACCTGCTGCGGAATCATCCCAACCTGCCCGAGTGGGCCATGCAGTCCATCCCGCCCATCCTCACCATGTTCATCAGCGGACTGTGGCACGGCGCGGGCTGGACCTACCTCGTCTGGGGTACGGCCTACGGCGTTTTGATCGCGCTCTACCAATTGCTCGGTCTGCGCGGCGAGTGGAAACCGTCCAACCCGTTGGCGCGCCTCGGCGCGTGGACCGTCATGTTCAGCCTCATCTCGTTCCTGTTCCTCATCTTCGCCGCGCCTTCGCTGGGATGGGTCGCGGGTCTCTTTTCAAGTCCCTTCCTCGGGACGGTCGAACAGCAATCGGTGGCCCTGCTGATGTTCTCGCTGACGGCCGCGTTCTCCGCGCCGCTGATCCTGAAACTGCTCCTCGACCGCTACTTCAAACCCGATTCCCTCGTCATCGCGTTATATTACGCGGCCGCCACCATGCTGATGTTCATCTATATCAACTCCGGCACGCCCGATTTCATTTATTTCCAATTCTAGAATCATGAAAGCCTTCCTGCAATACGCCCTGGTCCTGCTGACCATGATCGCCGCCGCGTGGTTCGTCATTCCCCGCCGCTACGACATGGCCTATCCGCGCGACATCAAGCCGCAGTTCGACAAATACATCCGCAGGGTCTACGCCAAAGATATTGACGAGCGCCGTCCCGACATCGTCCTGCTCGGCGACTCGATGCTCTATCCCGCGGTGGACGCCGCTGTCCTTTCCCAGAAGTTGAACGAAAGCGTCATGGCCATCGGCCTGCCGGGTTCCGCCTCCACGCTGTGGTACCTCATCGTCAAAAATAACATCGTCGAGACGAACCATCCGCCCAAGACCCTCGTCATCTTCTTCCGCGACACAATGATGACCGTGCCGGGGTATCGCGTCACCGGCCGCTACTTCGAGCAGATAGACGAGTTCGCCACCCCGCGCGACGAAGAACTCGTTAAGAAGGCTTACATCAACCAGATGAACCCGCTCGAAAAATGGGCTGAGGCCTGGTTTCCGCCCTACGGCTCGCGCTGGAGCGTCCGTCAGGGGATCGACTCGCGCCTCCGCTACATCCTGCCCGATTCATTGCTTGGCTGCGACAAAGCCTGCATGGACAACGCCATGGAAGCGGTGTTCGGCTCGCAAAACATGGATTTGAGTTTCCTGAGCGACGCCCTCGCTGCGGCCGACGATTACCTCTACAGCCGCGCTGCGCTGGACTTCGACGCGCAGGTCGGCGAATCCTTCCTCCCTGACCTGATCCAGATCACGAAAGAACGCGGCATCCAGCTCGTCCTCGTGCGGATGCGCATCCTGCGCTTCACCGCGCCCGGCTCTGAACCTCCTGGTTTGCGCGCCTACAACGAGAAATTCGCGCGCTACCTCGCCGCGAACGGCGTCATCTACCTCGATTACTCCGACGAGGCGCGCCTGACGCGCGACGATTTCTCCGACTCCCTGCATTTTGGGCCAAGCGGAAAGGCCATCTTCACGCCCATCCTGGCCGAAGACCTCCTCTCGGCCGGGCGATAAGTCATTCCCGTTAGAGAACGTTTACGCGATACGTATTGCGCGCTCTCTGGCGCGCTTTCGCAAGAGGTCTATTATACAGAGACGGCCGCTTTGACCGTCTCTTCTATTTTGTGTACTGACAGGCCTCATGGATGCGCGGCGGCGCGGGCAGGCCAAACGCCTCGTAGACCGGGACCCCGTCCCAGTCCGCGGGGAGAGGCAGACCCAGCGCGTAGGCCGCGGTGGCCGCGCTGTCCGTCGTCTGGACGAATGACGCCAGCGGGCCGGGAATCACGCCGGGGCCGGTGACGATCCACGGGATGGTCATCTCCTCGGGCGAGTTGCCGCCGTGCGAGTGTCCGATCCCGCCGTGGTCCGCCGTGAAGATGACGAGCGTCCCGTCGCGCAGCCCGTATTGGTCCAGCGCGGCCAGGATGGCGGCGATGTGGGCGTCTTGTTTACGATAGGCCGACATCTGCACCAGCCCCATCCAGTTCCAGTCGTGACCCAGGACATCGGCCTCGGGGAAATGTACGAACATCACGCCGAACCCTTGCCTGATCTCCGCGATCGCCATGTTGGCGACGGATAAATCCGTTTCTTTGAAAATGAACGAATCCAGGCTGGACGGCTCGGCGATCTGGCGCATTTTCTCCTTGCCTGCCACCATGACCGTCCGCAGGCCGGCCGCGTGCGCGATGTCGAACAGACCCGCGCCGAGGGCGTAGCCGTTTTCGGGGACGTAACTATTCCAATAGACGCCGTGCTTGTCGGGACACACCCCGCCCAGCATGGAGGCGTGCGACGGCAGGGCGCTGCTCGGAAAAATGGTCTGTGCGGAAAGCGTCCACGCGCTCGACTCCATCAGCGCGATGAGGTTCTTCATCGGCGCTTTGCCGATGGCGTCAGGACGCAGCCCGTCGAAGCTGATGATGAGGACGCGTTCCGCCAGCGGAGGCGGAACAGGCGTGACTGTCGCCGTCGGCGGGATGGGCGTCGGGAGGGGCGTCTCGCTCGGCTGGACCGTGGGCGGGGCCGCGGCCGCGAGAGGCGTGGACGCCGTCCCCAACCCGTCTCCCGCGGGGAGAGGGGCGCAGGCGGCGAGGAGGAAAATTAGCGCGATTGCGATTTTTTGTTTGTTCACGCCACAGATTGTACTTCATTACTTTTGTCGCTTGAAAAACAGCTTGCTTTTTCCGTACAATTAAGATGCCAATCCTCGTGGAAGATGGCGGCACAAAATGCCCGCGCGAATCGTTTTACCACTGGAGGTTCCGATGACTAAAAAACGCATCCCATACCGATATTTCTGGCTTGTTCTTGTCTTGTTCTTAGCCGCTTGCACGCCTGTGGCGACGCCCGCCCCAACAGAGACGCTCGTCCTAAGCGTGGTTCCACCAACTTTGACGGCAACGGTTGATATCCCCACTATTATGACCCCATCCCCAATACCAACACAACGGTTCCTTCCTATAATCACACCTGACGCGATTCAAGTGAAAAGATGGGAAGAATATCAGACCGCCCTAGCAAAGAGTGCATTATCTTACCTTCATCCAGAAGAAGTTTTATGTGAGTGGGATATTTTAGGCGCATCCGCACAGGTTCTCTATATATGGGTTGTTTGTGAAAGCACTATTCCATTTGGAACCACAAGTACAGGCACTGATATGTATTCCTCTTTGTCCACACCAGCGTTGATCCGCCTTGATGACAATGGATCTATACAGAATGTAGAAATTCCTGCACCAGGAACTTCCGACTACAAAAAAATGTTTCCAGACTATGTACAGGAGGAATTTGAATATTATCGATTTGGGAAAGCAAAAAATTTGTCGAACCATATCCAATGGAGACGAACACATCCAAACGAACCGCCATTAATTATTCTTTCAGCAACTTCACTACCGTGACTTTTCGTAGCGCGCGCAAGAAATTCGCCCTTTGTACTACCACAAGGAAATACAAGGAGAGATTGACATGAACAAGTCTAAATATTTTACTTCCGTCGTAGTAATGATGGTAATAATACTCATTGTCGGAAATTGGGTAATGCCTGTTCAAGCAAATACCACAGGAATTGGAACGCCGGTTCCCACAGGCACACCCCTTGTTACACCAAATACTCCGGGAAATGTCGTCTCCGCAGAACAACAAGAAGAATTGAAAAGCGCTATTCAATCATATTTTGAGATTCGCTACCGCGCGCTCAGTGTTCTATACTCGGATGACTTCAAAAAGAATGGTTTCGGCAATTTGATATCGGAAGGAGCAGACGCAAAGACCTTCTTAAGTGCTGAACTGGGAAAACTGGCAGTAGAGATAAAGCGCGCAGAATTGAATCATCTCAGATATGTGAAGTATAAATATTCTTTGGATATCAGAAATATTTTTATCGATGCACAAACTCAATCAGCTACGGTTTCATTGATTGAGGAGCATGATGTTATAGATGAAATCTCAATGGAACTCTCCCCAGAGAATCCTTTTGTGTCTCACAGTTACAACCTTGAGCATACGATTCTTCTGCACAAAGAACAAGGCCAGTGGAAAATTGTCTCCGACGAATATCTGGATTACTTATGGCGCGTGTTGCGGCAAGCAGGAAAATCCACGGATTATTGGGTACACAATATGAAAGCGGCACCGCGATCGACGGTGCGAAGCGAAAATGAAACAGCAAATATCAATGCCTTGCTTGAAGATGCTTCATCCCATGCCTATGATCGGGACGGTGCTGTAGATTATGCAAATGGCCATGCTAATGAATACAATCCAAATTATCCTAGGTACGATATTGGCGATGATGCGCTTCCATGGGGGGATTGTATAAACTTTGTTTCGCAAGCCCTCTACGAAGGCGGTAATGTATCTATGGAAATACCGTCTCCCTTGCCGCCTCCAAGCGATGCTGGCAACGGAGAAGAGGGATGGTATCTTCTCAATGGCATGCAACGTGGACGCTACTGGAATGATGTTGGTGCATTTTACAACTTTGTTACTCAATCCTACGAATTCTGGCACGAAGGACCGGAGGGATCTGATGTCCCTTACCTAAACGATATCATGCTTGGAGATGTTATCGTGTACGATTGGACCGGTAATGGCACATGGGATCATGCCGTCATTGTCGTTGATAAAGTAGGCACCGACATATTTGTCGCATCTCATACACCTGATGGCACAGGGCACTACACTGCCTTTTTCCCCCTTTCTTACGATCCCAATTTAACTCAGATGAAATTCATTCACATTGAGCAGAGCGATGGGCATCCTCCCGTCAAGACTGAGATAACGGCGCGTGCCGATGATTGGGGGCCGAATTTATACGATAACTGTACTCCACCAACGCTCACTACAAATAATGAGATCTACTTTGGGGCTTGTCCCTCCAACGGCAATCCAATCACAAGCGGTTTTCGGTTCAACAACATTCAAATCCCGCGGGGAGCGGATTTAAAATATGCTTACATCACCTTTACTGTAGATGGTCCCTATTATTGGAATACCGCGCCAATATCCGTGAATATTTATGAACAAACCAATTCACTGACGACGGTAACATGGAATATCGATGGAGCTGTCAGTCAGGATTATGATAATTGGATATGGAGAGGCAAGCGTACCACGTCTGACCTTCAAACCATTCTTGAGCCCATCATCGGCGCAGGCAGTTGGAACAGCGGACAGTCGCTTTCGATCATGTTCATGAATAATGGCAGCGGCAATGCGCGCCGGGTAATGGCGATTGACCGCAAACTTGGCACATTCTATCCACCAGATCCAAGTTTGGCAAACTATTGGACTGCCAGGCTGATAGCCGCTTATTCGGCGGTAGACGTGACTTCGCCAGTCATAAACTCCATCACTCGCGCCTCTGCCAGTCCTACAAACGCATCCAACATTGATTTTACAGTTGTCTTCTCTGAGTCAGTAACTGGCGTAGACGCCAGCGATTTTATCTTGACAACATCAGGAGTTTCTGGCGCATCCATAACCAGCGTCAGCGGCTCGGGGGATACCTATACTGCCACTGTCAACACGGGAAGCGGCGATGGAACAATTCGTTTGGATGTTAGCAACAGCAACACAATCACAGACCTTGCATCCAATCCACTGGACGGCGGATATACTGGCGGCGAAACATATGGGGTAGATAAAACCATTCCTGTTGTCCTATCCAGCGCGCGGGTTTCGGCCAGTCCCACCGCGAATGCAAATGTGGATTTTACTGTAACCTTCTCCGAACCTGTCACCGGCGTGGATACCGTAGCGCCCTTCGATGATTTCTCTCTCTCTACCACCGGCACAGTGATAGGCGCGACAGTGACGAGCATCACCCCGACTTCGCCTGCGGTTTATACTGTCAGGGTCAACACCGGCTCCGGCGATGGAACGATTCGCCTGAATGTAATTTCTGGCGGCTCCATTATGGACTCGGCGCACAATACGTTTGCAACAGATTTCCTCACCGGTGAAGCCTACACCATTAAAAAGACCCTGACGGTTCAATCGGTTGGAACATACGATGGCTGGGTATTGGAATCCACTGAAACCAGCGGCGTGGGCGGCACGATGAATAGCGCTGCCACGACAGTTAATCTTGGCGATGACGCTTCCAACAGGCAGTATGTCGGCATCCTTCACTTCGATACTTCCAGCCTGCCCGATACGGCTGTCGTTACATCTGCCACTCTAAAGATCAAGAAATATTCGCTGACAGGCACGAATCCATTTACCATCCTGGGCAATTTGCTGGTGGACATGCGCAAGCCTTCGTTTGGCGCAGTTGACCTGGCGGTTGGTGACTTTCAGGCGGCAGCAGGTAGAGTAGCAGTTGCTGTGTTTGGAACGCCGGTCAACAACTGGTATAGCGCTGTGTTGAATAGCTCAGGCAGAAATTACATCAACCTGACTGGTACCACCCAATTCCGCCTGCGCTTCACAACTGACGATAACAACAACGGTGTTGCGGATTACATGAAGTTCTACAGCGGCGACCACGGCAATGTCGGTGTCTGGCCTACATTCGTTATCGAGTATTATGTGCCTTAACCGCTGAATGAGCCAACAATACCAATCTTTTACTTCAACATCGGCATCTTGATGCCGTGACGCTTCGCGGATTCAATCGCAATCTCGTAACCCGCGTCCGCGTGACGGACGACGCCCATGCCTGGGTCGGTGGTGAGGACGCGTTCGAGGCGAGCCGCGGCTTCGGGTGTGCCATCCGCCACGATGACCTGCCCCGCGTGCTGCGAGTATCCAATCCCCACGCCGCCGCCGTGATGGAACGAGACCCACGTCGCGCCGCCGACCGCGTTGATGAGCGCGTTGAGGATCGCCCAGTCGGAGATCGCGTCCGAGCCGTCGCGCATCGCTTCGGTCTCGCGGTTGGGCGAGGCGACGGAGCCCGCGTCCAAATGGTCGCGCCCGATCACGATGGGGGCTTTCACTTTTCCCGTCGCGACCAGCTCGTTGAATTTCAATCCTGCCTTCACGCGCTCGCCGTAGCCGAGCCAGCAAATGCGCGCGGGCAATCCCTGGAACGGGACCTTCTCACGCGCCATCTTCAGCCAGCGATGCAGGTGCGCGTCCTCGGGGAACAATTCCATGATGGCTTCGTCGGTGGCGTAGATGTCTTCCTTCTCGCCCGAAAGCGCCACCCAGCGGAACGGTCCCTTGCCCTCGCAAAACAGCGGGCGGATATACGCGGGGACAAAACCTGGGAACTCGAACGCGTCGGTCACGCCGTGGTTGTACGCCTGCTGGCGCAGGTTGTTGCCGTAGTCGAACACTTCCGCGCCCGCGTGCTGGAAAGCCAGCATCGCTTCGACGTGCCGCGCCATCGAGTCCATCGCCATCTTTTTATATCGTTCGGGATCGGATTTCCGCAACTCGTCCGCCGCGGCGACGGTCAGCCCCGACGGGACGTACATCAACGCCTCATGCGCGGACGTTTGGTCGGTCACCACGTCGGGGACGACTCCACGCTTCGAGAGTTCGTCGTACACGTCTGCCGCGTTGCCGATCAACCCGATGGAACGCGGCGTCCGCGCTTTGACATTTTCCTCGACGAGCGTCATCGCCTCTTCGAGGTTGTCCACCACCGTATCCACATAACCGATGGCGCGGCGGCGCTCGGCGCGGTCTTTATCCACCTCGACGATGAGTCCCACGCCCTCGTTCATGGTGATCGCCATGGGCTGCGCGCCGCCCATCCCGCCGAGGCCAGCCGTCAGCACGAACTTGCCTTTGAGCGAGTCCCAGCCTTTGAGTTTGGCGAGCGCGCCGAAGGTTTCGTACGTGCCTTGCAAAATTCCCTGTGTGCCGATGTAGATCCACGAACCCGCGGTCATCTGGCCGTACATGATGAGTCCCTTTTTGGCGAGTTCGTCGAAGTATTCCCACGTGGCCCAATGCGGGACGAGGTTCGAGTTGGCGATCAACACTTTCGGCGCGTCGCGGTGACTCTTGAACACGACGACGGGTTTACCCGACTGCACGAGCAGCGTTTCGTCCGCTTCGAGATTCTTGAGCGATTCGAGGATCGCGTCGAACGACTCCCAATCGCGCGCGGCCTGTCCGCGCCCACCGTAGACGACGAGGTCCTGCGGGCGTTCCGCCACCTCGGGGTCAAGGTTGTTTTGGATCATGCGATACGCGGCTTCGGAGAGCCAGTTTTTGCAGGTGAGTTGAGTCCCGCGCGGCGCGCGGACGGTGCGAGGTCCAGACATGATGCGTCTCCTTGTCGGTCAGACTTGCGAAGTCCGCAAGATTTCGCAAGTCTGGTAAATAAAAAATCTCCCGGCAATTATAGCCGGGAGAGAGGGATAATTACATTCACGGCACGCCGTAGATCACCGTGCTTCCCGCCTGGAACAGCGCTGCCAGGTGTTGCTGGAACTTGATCTCGCTGACGTTGTACGTGGTCCGCTCGAGGCCGCCGACGACGATGTAGCGGATCTGGTAGCGGTCAATGATGGCTTGGGCGGTTTCCCAGTCGGGGGTTTCATAAAGTGTCTTGATATCGGGTTCGCGCGAGCCGTGCGCGTCCCAGTTGCCGCGCCATTGGAATTCGTGCCAGGGCCAGCCGAGGACGGTCGGGAGGCCAGTGTAGGTGGCGATGCGCGCGTAATTGGAGTAACTGCCGCCGATCGCTTCCGCAACCACGCCCAGCGGCGCGGACTGGAGGTAGCGGATGGCGGCCGCGTCTTCGGGGCTGTAGAGGTCGAGGTGCGCGGACGCGTCGAGGCTGTAGCCGTTGGATGGATGGAAGTTGCTCGTCTTGTTGAGGAAGGCGAGGACGGGGTAGATGAGTCCGACGAAGAGGACGAGGCCGAGAAGGATTCTCCACGCTGCGCTCCAGACGCCGCGCAGGTTCCGCAGCAGGACGGCTGTCCCGAAGGCGGCGGCGAGCGACCACAACTGCCAGGCTTGATAGTAGAACTTGAAGATGGTGTTGATGCGGTAGCCGAACCCGTCGCTGAGATAGACGAAGTCGGGGGCGAGGATGAGGAGCGAGCCGAGGAGGATGAGGAGGAAAACGAAGACGGAGGACGGGAGACGGAGAACGGAGGAGGGTTGACTGTTGGCGGTTGGTAGTTGAGCATCTTCGGTCATCGGTCTTCGGTCTTCGGTCAAGAGGTGAGAAAGCGCAAGCCAGAAGACGGCGGCAATGGTGACGAGCGCGCCGATGTAGGAGAGACGGCGGAGGGCGGCGGCGCGGAAGAGGGAGGCGGCGTCGGGCTGTCCCTGCTGGGCGAGGAACTGCGCGGCGATTTCGGGACGCAGGATCTGGGCGCCGAGTCCCATCAGCCAGGAAAATGCCCAGAGAAGGAGGACCAGGCCGAAGGTCCACGCGAGAGCCGCCCCAAAGCGTGGACGCGCCTCGCGGCCGCGCGTCATCCAAATCAGGTAGGGGAGGAGCGGGAGGAGGAGAGTCCCCCACATCACCCAGAGTTGCGCGCCGCGCGTGGGATAAACGAGATTGGGGAGCAGGCCGCCCGCCTGCGAGGAGAAGCCGAGGTAGAAGGGCAGGTAGAGGACGACGGCCGCGACGCCGAGCGGGAGGCCGAGCAGGAGCGCGTCTTCGAGACGGGACCAACTCCAGCCGTCGTCGTGGACGCGGTGGAGGACGTACGCGCCGACGATGAGGGCCGCGGCGGGGAGGATGTCCCAGGTGTTGAGGAAGGCGAGGCCGCCGAGGACAAGCGCGGCGAAGAGGAAGTCGCGCGGCGCCGCGCGGAGTTTGAGCTCGAAGAAGTTGACCGCGCCGCGCCAGCCGTCGAGGAAGAGGTTGAGGGCGACGCCGAAGCCGAGGAAGTTGAAGGGCAGGGAAAGGATGTGCGGATGCAGGTCGCCGAGGACGAAGGAGAAGGCGGGGAATTCGTCAATGACTTCCTGGAATTGTCCCGTGAGGCTGAAATCCGAGACGACGCGGGAGGCGCGCCACCACCAGAGGTAGCGAGTGGGCATCCAGCCTGCGCCGTCGGGAGCGACGTTGAGGTCTTTGATGTTGAGCCAGGTCCAGAAGTTGGAGATTGGAGATTGGGGATCGGCAGTCCAGAACCAGCCGAGGCCGTGGAAGATTTCGAGCAGGCCTTCAAAGTTGGAGAGGATGAGGAGGAAGAGGGGAGCGAGGAGGGCGAGTAAATGGTAATTGGTAATTGGAGA
>DKTP01000005.1 GCA_002473085.1 Anaerolineales bacterium UBA7227 | reverse complement strand
GGATTGCACGGACAAACACGGATTTTTTAAATGGTTCTATCCGCGAGAATCCGTGAAATCCGCGTAATCCGTGTGCTAAAGAAACAGTCTCTAACGGGGAAACCAGATCACTTCATCGAACGAAGAACGTCCACCAGCGCGCGCAGACCCAGCGCGTACGAATTCCAGCCGAAGCCGACGATCTTTCCCCTGCAAACTGCGGAGATCATCGAGACGCGGCGGAACTTTTCGCGCGCGTACACGTTGGACAGATGCACTTCGACGACGGGGATTTGGATCGCGCTGACCGCGTCGCGCAGCGCGATGGATGTGTGGGTATATCCGCCGGGATTGAAGACCACGCCGTCCGCCCAGGCGCGCGCCTCGTGCAGGGCGTCAATCAACGCGCCCTCGTGGTTCGATTGCAGGCAGGTCACCTCGGCGCCCAACTCCCTCCCCAGCGCGGTCATTTTCGCGTTGATGTCGTCGAGCGTCATCGAGCCGTAGACTTCGGGCTCGCGCGTCCCGAGCAAATTTAAGTTCGGTCCATGCAGGATGAGAATTTTCATCGTCAGGCCTCCTCGCCGATGACTTCTTCCAAATTCGCCACATCCACCAATTCCACTTTTCCGATTTCCACAGGCAGCGCAAAACGGATGGACTTCGCGCTCCTTTTCTTGTCCGCGCGCAGGACGCGGACGATCTCCCCGCGCGGCAAATCTTCGGGGATTCGCGTCGGCAAATTTAATTTCTCCAAAACCGATTCAAGCGCCTCGACCACGCCCGCGCCTGCCAGCCCGACCCGAGCGGAATACCTCGCCTCGACCGCCATCCCGACCGCCACCGCCTCCCCGTGCCGCAGGCGGAACCCGCTGACCAGTTCCACCGCGTGGCCGACGGTGTGTCCAAAATTCAGCGCGGCGCGGAATCCCTTTTCGTACGGATCCTCCTCGATGACGCGGATCTTCACCGCGGCCGCGCGCTTGACGATCTCCTCCGCATGCCCGCGCGCCCAGTCCAACCCGAGCGAACACAGTTCGAACAGTTCAGGGTCGGCAATGACGCCGTGTTTGACGACCTCCGCCATGCCAGAGCGGAACTCGTCGTCGGCCAGGGTGGACAGGAAAGACGGATCGGCGAAAACCGCCCGGGGCGGATGAAACGCGCCGATCAGGTTTTTTCCCTCGGGCAGGTCGAAGCCGGTTTTGCCGCCCAGCGACGCGTCCGCCATCGCAAGCAAAGTGGTCGGGATGCAGATCCAGCGGACGCCGCGCATGTACGTGGCCGCCGCGAAGCCCGTCAGGTCGCCGATCACGCCGCCGCCGAGCGCGGCAACGACGCTCCCGCGGTCCAGTCCCGCTTCGAGGAACGCGCGCCAGACGCGCTGGAGCGTGTCGAGATTCTTGTGCGTCTCGCCCGCCGGAAGGATCAGCGACGGGACATCCCGCCCAAGCGCGCCCTGAATTCTTTCGAGATGGAACCTCGCCACATTCTCGTCGGTGACGATGAAATCACACCCGGGCAAATCGGCAATTTGTCCAATGAAAACGTCGTACTCGCCCATCGCCGAGAGACGGTGCCGTCCGAACAGGATCTGCGCCTGCCGCGCGCTTTGCCCGGTGCTTTGTCCGTCCACGCTGAGTTTCATGGGGAATGACTCGTAATGCGCTTTCCGCTTTTCAAGCAGGGATTTGAGTTTGCTATCCAGGTTGCCTGCCAGCAAAGGACGGTCGTCTGCGTCGTCCAGCCGCTCCAGCAAAGTCTGCAATTCCGCCGCGAGCAGGAGGATCTTCCCGTGCGCTTCGGCGAAGTTGCGATTTTCTTCCCGCAACAACGCGCCGCCTCCCAAAGCGACGACGCTTTCAGCCGCCGACGAGAGACTTTTCAACGCCTGCGTTTCCAACTCACGGAAGGCGGCCTCGCCCTGCGTCTCCATGATCCGTGAGACGGATTTTCCCGCGCGTGCCTCGACGACTTTATCCAGGTCAATGAACGGCAGTTTGAGATTTTCGGCGACGATTTTTCCGATGGTAGATTTACCAGAACCGGAGGGACCGTAGAGGAAGAGTTGCATGGGAGGATGTTTACCGGTTGAAGGAGGCGGCAGTTTACGCATCCCAAAACACATGCGAGACGTTATCCATCGGCAGGTCTTCAAGAGTCGCTTTTCGCAGGGACTCGAAGCGCGGCGCCATTTCGTCGAGCGAGTCGCCGCCGAGTTTTTCGATCAGCGCGTCCGCGAGGACGAAGGCGGTCATCGCTTCGAGGATCGGGACAGCGCGCGGCACGGGACAAAAATCGGAGCGCTCGTATTGGGTGGGCGCGTTTTCGCCGGAGGCAAGGTCAACGGTTTGCTGGGGGACGAGCGTGGTCGCGATCGGCTTCATCGCCGCGCGGAGGAGGATAGGCTGGCCGTTGGAGATCCCGCCTTCGATCCCGCCCGCGCGGTTGGTCGAGCGGGAAAGGTTGGAAGGTTGAAGGTCTGAAGTCGAAGGTTTAAGGTTGATAGGGTCGTGCGCTTCGGTTCCCAATCGCTTCGCGTTTTCAAACGCGTCGCCGACCTCCACGCCCTTGATCGCCTGCACAGACATGACCGCCAGCGCGAGCCTGGCTTCGAGACGTTTGTCCCACTGGACAAAACTGCCGAGGCCCACTGGCACATTCAACGCGACGATCTCCAGAACGCCGCCGAGGGTATTTTTACCGCGGATCGTCTTCTCGATCTCGGCGCGCATTCGACTGGCGGATTCTTCGATGGGACAGCGCACGTCCGATTCTTCGGCGCGAGCGAAGCGTTCCGCGTAGGGCATATCCCCGAACTCCGCCGCGACTTCGCCGATGGAGGCGACGTACCCGCCGACGACGATCCCGAACCGGGCGAGGAAATGTTTGCAGACCGCGCCCGCCGCGACGCGCATCGCGGTCTCGCGGGCCGAGGCGCGCTCCAGCGCGGGACGGAGGTCGCGGTATCCGTATTTGACCGCGCCGGTCAGGTCGGCGTGACCGGGACGAGGGGCGGTCATCGGCTCGATCTCCCTGCCCTTCCATTTGACGTGGTCGGCGTTTTCAACCAGCAGGGCGATCGGCGCGCCGGTCGTCTTGCCCGCCAGCACGCCGCCGAGAATCCGAACCGTGTCTTTTTCGATCTTCATGCGCCCGCCTGAGCCGTATCCCTTTTGACGGCGGAGGAGTTCGGCGTTGACGATCTCCGGCGCGAGGGGAAGTCCCGCGGGCATCCCGTCGAGGATGACGGTCAGCGCGGGACCGTGGGATTCTCCAGCGGTCAGAAAGCGAAGCGGCATATCAGTCTCCAGTGTTCAGTCTTCGACAGCGCGGCGTAAAATATCGCGCGGCGGGTTGCAGCCCGTCCAGATCGCAAAGGCGAGCGCGGCCTGCTCGATCAACATGCCGAGACCGGTCGCGGCGGATAGTCCCTGCGCGCGCGCCGCGCGGACGAGCGCGGTCTCGCGCGGGTTGTAGACCAGATCATAAACCAAAAGAGTCGAAGGCAGGGATAAATTTTCGGGCAAAGGCGATTGCTCGACGTGCGGGAACATGCCTGCGGGAGTTGTGTTCACCAGAAGGTTGAAATGGGCATTTTGCAAATTGGAAATTGGGAAATTGGCAATTGATAATTTGGGATTGGCGAAGGTGGACATAAGTTGGCGCGCTTGCTCGCTTCGGCGGGCGGCGACTGTGACATGCCAGCCCTCGGTGAGCAAAGCATGGACCACCGCGAGCGCGGAGCCTCCCGCGCCAAGCACGAGCGCGAATCTCCGATTCTCGGTTGAGGGCTGGCTGGCGAGGAATTGACGGAGGTCGGCGAGAAAGCCAGGCGCGTCCGTGTTTTCGCCGACCAGTTTGCCGCCGCGAAGACAGATCGTGTTCACCGCGCCGATCGCGCGCGCGGTGGGAGTCAAGTCGTCGAGCAGGGGGATCACGCTCTGTTTGTGCGGAACGGTGACGTTGAGTCCGTGAATTTCGCCGGAGCGGACGCGGCGGATCAGGTCGGGCAAACCCCGCGCGTCGTCGGGAGGAAGCGGGAAGAGGGCGTAGTCGCCGGCCAGGTTGCAGGCGTCCAGCGCCGCGGCGTGGATCCGGGGCGAGAGCGAATGGTCGAGGGGAAATCCGATCAAGCCCAGGCGAAAGGAATCGGTCATGCGCGGAGTTGGTCTCATGCCAGGCGTCCGAGAACGTCGAAGAAGTTCGGGAAGGTTTTGGAAACGCAGGAGGGATTCTCGATGGTCACGCCGTCGGCGCGCAGGCCGATGAGCGAAAAAGCCATCGCCACACGGTGATCGTTGTAGGTTTGGACCTGCGCGGGCTGGATATTTTTGCAGGGATGGATGGTCATGCCGTCGGCGTGTTCTTCGACGCGGACGCCGAGGCGGGCGAGTTCGACGCAGGCGGCGTGGACGCGGTCCGATTCTTTGACGCGCGCCGAGGCGATGCCGCGGATGCGCGTGGACGATTCCGCGAAAGGCGCGACGGCCGCGAGGGTCAGCGCGGCATCGGGGATGTCGCGCATGTCCACGTCAACGCCGACGAGGGACGAGGCGCGACGGACGCTGATCGAGTCGCCGGATTCTGTCACGGTGCAGCCCATGTTTTGGAGAACGTCGAGGAAACCGATGTCGCCCTGCACGGAGCGGCGCGAGATGTTTTCGACGCGGACGGTCCCGCCGCAGATGGCAGGCGCGGCGAAAAAGTAGGACGCGGCGGAGGCGTCGGATTCGATGGGGTAGGTAGGGATTGGGGATAGGTGGTCGGTGATTGGTAATTGGTAATTGGTAAT
>DKTP01000050.1 GCA_002473085.1 Anaerolineales bacterium UBA7227 | reverse complement strand
AATCCCGCCCTCTCCGCCAAAAATCAGTACTTCACGAAAACGCCATGGGCGGTCTCTACCGCCAGGTTTACGCTAGAGAGCGCAAGTTACGCGTAGTTTTCGTGATCTACCGGAAATCCGTTTTCTTGAAGAGGAAGCGGATTTCTGCGTATAAAAAGAGACCTGGTCTCTTTGGAAACCAGGTCTCTTTACGTTGACCGTTATGGGTTCAGGCTGATCAGGTAGGCGATCACGTCCGCGATCTGCTGCGGCGTCAACGCGTTCGAACTGCCCCAGGCAGGCATCTTGAAGACCGGGCTCGGTCCCTCAGGCGTAGAGCCGTGTTCAATGAACAGGTCAAGGTTGTAGGCGAAAATTTTCACGTCCGAGTTTTTGAGGGACGCTTCAACCGGATTCAGGGCCGGGACTACGCCGGTTGCCGAGCCGGGATCGGCCACTCCGCCCTTGCCTTGAGCGCCGTGACAGGCCGCGCAATTCGCGGCAAAGATCGTCTCGCCTGCGGCGGCGTCGCCGGTGAGATCGAGAGCCGGGCCGGAATCGCCGGGATTGGATGGACGGCGCACGCCGTCGGGGGACGGCGTGCGGGTCGCGGCCGGCACGGCCGCGCCGGCCGGGGCGACGTACCGCGTGGGCGCAGGAAGCGTAGCCGGGATCAGGGTGGGGATGGGCGTCATAGCGGGAAGCGCCGCCGCGCGGCGGCAGGCAAAGTCGAATCCGCAGGCGCTGAAGAAAAGGAATCCCAGCCAGACCACCATCAACACGGCAAAGCCCGCCAGAACGGCGTAGATGATTTTCTTGAAGTCTTCCACGTTTCCTCCTTACGGCGCGGGGACGGTCAACGAGCGCACGAAGTTGACCAGGTCCCAGCGTTCGCGCACGGTCAGATTTTCATTGAGCGCGGGCATCAGGTTGAAGCCGTTCGAGATGACCAGGAAAATTCCGCCGTCGCTCAACGACTGGACGAGTACGCTGTTCAAGTCGGCGGGACGCGTGGTCTGGAACAGGTTGCCCACCGGGCCGCGCCCGTCGTGATCCACGCCGTGACACATTTGGCAGTGAATGGCGTAGAGCGCCGCCCCGCGGGCAAGGGAGACGGCGTCTGCCGGGACCGGGTTTTCAGGCGCGATCCCACCGGGGATGTAGGCGGGTCCGTCCACGGGGATCGAACGGGCCGGGACGGGCAGCGGCTCTTCCATGTTGCCAAAGGAAGGCTGCAAGCCCATGAAGCCGACCCACTGGATCTTGATGATGTCGTAGGAGAACACCATCAACGCGCCGGCCAGCAGCGCCAGGGCGATAAAGACGATCAAGAGTTGTTTGAAGAGTCTCATAGGTGTTGCGCCTCCGCTTCCTGCACGGATTCGGCGCCCATTTTCTTTAAGGCTTCTTTGATTGCGGCGCCCTCTTCCTGAGGGCATTCAACGAGGATGGCGATCTTTCCGTCGCTGACCTCGGGAACGTAGTGCATCGGGCGGTAGTTGGGAAAGAAACTGTCGAGGAAGACGCCGAGGAAGGTGGCCAGCAGCATGAATAGCATGGTCATTTCGAAAATGACGATGAGCGACGGCGGGACGGGCGTGAACGGCTGCCGCCCCACCTGGATGCTGTACATGACGGGCGATACGAAGGCCAGGAAGATGCCGGTCAGCATTCCGAGGCCCGCGCCGCCCAGGGCCAGGCGCGGAACGTTCGTCCACTGGTTTGGGCGGCCCAGCATGGCCTCGGTGATGGGTACGCCGGAGATGACGTTCATATGGTTGTCGTGAATGCCGAGGCGGCGGAGTTGCTCGATGGCGTCCGCGGCCGGGTCGAGGTCCGCGAAGATCGCCAGGATGGCAGGGTTATCGGACATGTCGCGCCTCCTATTCCAACTCGCTGACGGTCACTACCGTCTCGCGTCCGTACGTCTTGAACGAGTGGGCCATCTGGCCTTCCTGCACTTCCCAAACCGGGACAAGCGGGATCAGCTTGGAAGCCGCCATGTAGAGCAGGATGAAGAACGCCAGCGTCCCGATGCCCAGGGGGATTTCGACGCCCGGTTGATACATACGCCAGGTGAACGGCATACGGTTGATGGTGAGCGAAACGGGGATGATGATGTAACGTTCGAACCACATGCCGACATTGATGCCAAGCCCGGTCACAAAGAGGAGCCACGGCGTGGAACGCCATTTGCGATTCCACAACACGGCCCAGGGGAGGATCATGTTGAAGAACAACATGCCGAACCACATCCAGCCCATGGGGCCGGCTTCGTGGAAGTGGAGCAGTTGCTGCGTCCACTTGTCGCCGCCGTACCACTGCACGATGTAGTCGTTGAAGAAGAAGTACACCCAGGTCATGGAGATGATGAGCATGAGTTTGCCGATGGCTTCGAAATGCTCGGGGCGAATGAAGTATTTCATGTGTTTCATCGTCCCGCGCACCACGGCCAGCACCATTACAACCGCGCCCATGCCGGAATGCAGCGCGCCGACGACGAAGTAGGGGCCGAAGATGGTGGAACTCCAGCCGGGGCGGGTGGCCGCGGCGAAGTCCCACGAAACGATGGTGTGGACGGAGAACATGACCGGGATGATCGCCCACGCGAAAATGTTCATGGCGTTGCGCAGGTGGGCCCATTCGCCTTCTGTGCCGCGAAAGCCGAGCGCCAGGATCTTGTAGAGGGTCTTGTGCCAGCCGGTGGAGCGGTCGCGCGCCATCGCCAGGTCGGGGATGAGCGGCAGGAAGAGGTACATCGTGGAGGCCAGCAGGTAGGTGGTGATTGCCAGCAGATCCCACGAAAGCGGCGAATGGAAGTTCGGCCACAGTCCGCGCTGGTTGGGATAGGGGAACAGCCAGTACGAAAGCCAGACGCGTCCCATGTGCATGAAGATACTGAAGCCAGCCTGGACGAGGCCGAAGGTGGTCATCAATTCCGCGGCGCGCGTGAACGGGCGGCGGTACTCGGCTTTGAACACGCGCAGGATGGCCGAGATGAAGGTGCCGGCATGGCTGATGCCGATCCAGAACACGGTATTGACGAGGAAGATGCCCCAGTAAGACGGCCGGTTGACGCCCGCGATGCCGAGGCCTTCCAGGATCATTTTTCCCCACGAATAGAACAGGCCCCAGGCGACGATGACGCTGAGGATCGCGAACACGAGCCAGAATTTCCAGGTGGTGGCGCGCATAGACTCCATCACCATTTCGTTCATCCGGCCGCGCGGCAGCGGGTCGAGCATCAAATGTTCTTCGCGGAGTTTGGCCTCATGCTCCTGGGCATGGGTGAGATGCGGTTGTGTGTCGGACATCACTGCCCTCCTGCAAAATAGGTCACACGCGGAAGCGTGCCAAGTTCTTCAAGATGGCGGACGCCGTCTCTCTGACGCGTCAGCTGCGCGACCAGGCTTTCGGGGTTGTCGATGCGCCCGAAGACGATCGCGTCCGCGGGGCAGGCCTGCGCGCAGGCGGTGGTGAATTCGCCGTCGGCGACTTCGCGTCCCTCCGACTTGGCCTTGTCCTCCGCCTTGTGGATGCGCTGGATGCAGAACGTGCATTTTTCCATGATGCCGCGGCGGCGCACGGTCACGTCGGGGTTATATTGGTTCTTCAACGTGCGGATGGCGGCGTTTATGCGCTCGTCGGCGTAATCTCGCCAGTTGAAGGAACGGACCTGGTACGGGCAGTTGTTGGCGCAATAGCGCGTGCCGACGCAGCGGTTGTACACCTGCAGGTTGACCTGCTGGGACTGCGAATGGACGGTGGCGAACGCCGGGCAGACCGGCTCGCAGGGAGCGTGACCGCACTGCTGGCACATCATGGGCTGGTAGCGCGTCATCTTCACGTTGGGATATTCGCCCTCCCAGAAGCGCTCGATGCGGATCCAGTGCATGGAGCGCCCATAGCCTGAATCCTCCTCGCCCACAAAGGCGATGTTATTCTCCATAGCGCAGGCCGCCACGCAGGCCTGGCAGCCGGTGCAAAGGTCCTGGTCTATGACCATGCCCCATTTGCCCTCGGCTTCTTCCGCGATGGCGCCTTTCGCGCCGACGATATTCAAATCAATCATCATTTGCTCCTCTTATTCGCCCATGCCTTCGCCATAAACGCCGATCCTGCTTTCCAGGCGGGAAAGGGGTTGCTTCCTGCCCGTTCTCTCGATACGGACTTTGATCCCCGCATACGCAAGGTCGCCCGCGGCGTTGAACTTCGCGCCGAACAGGTCTGCAGGATTGACCCCGCGCCCGGCCGCGAACTGACCGTAGGCGGTATGTCCCTGCCCGAAGGGAATGGCGATCGTATCCGTACGGATGGCCGGGTACAAATACACGGGGACCTCCACCGCCCCGGCCGCGCTGACGACCCTGATCACGTCGTCGTCTTCGATGCCCAACTCGGCGGCGGTCTTCGGGTTCATCTCCACCCATGTGTTCCACATGACGGTGGTCGTCGGGTCGGGGACTTCCTGAAGCCAGGGTTTGTTCGCGCCCGCCTCGCCCAGCGTCGGCGAGACGAACGGGACGAGGAAGAAGTCGCCCGCCTCGAACTCGGCTGCGGAGGCGGTCGCCGCGCTGCCGGAGGCGCTCGGCGCGACGAGCTCCGCCGCTTTCCACCAGCCGCCATGCTGCTGGAAGTAAGCCATGAAAGCGTTGATGTCGGGGGCGGCAAACGATCCGTCCGTCACGGGAAGGAACTGCTGGAGCCGGCCCTGAATGAAGGCATACTCGTCCGCGTACGGGAGGGCGTTTTTCGTCTGGGCCGCGGCCGCAAGCAGGACGTCGGCGGTGGCCCTGGTGTCCACGAAGGGAGAGACGACGGGCTGCATCCCCGAAAGGACGGAAGCGCCCGCGCCGGTGTAGGCGCGCTGATAGCCGAAACTTTCGAGGGCCTGATGGTCGGGGAAGATGTAATCGGCGAGCAGGGCGGTCTCATCGGGGAAGGTAGCGAACGAGACGACCGTTTCCACCTTCTGGAGAGCCGCTTCGAAGCCGAGCGACCTGGGCAATTCAAAGGCGGGATTTACGCCGTGGATGAACAGCGCCTTCACCGAGCCCGCCTCCAGTTTTCGGACGAACTCCGCCATTTCCTGCGCCGAGGCGGGACGGTGGTATGCGTCTTCGCCGGGGGCGAGCGGGGAGAGGAAGAACGAGGCGGAGAAGGCCGCGTTAAAAGCGTAGACCGCCTGGGCGGTGTCCATGCCGTTGGTGTGCGCGAGCGCGGCCCCGCCCACGACGGCGAGCGGGGAAGCCGCCTTCGCGATCTCGGCCGCGACGGCCTGCAGGGCCGCGAGCTCCACGCCGGCCTTTTCCGCGGCGTCGGCCGCGACCACGGAGGCAAAGGCCGCGGGGATGGCCCCGCCGCGCGCTTCGGCCGCGAGCCGGCCGAGGGCGAGGACAACCAGTCCCTCGGTCCCGGGGCGAAGCGCGACCCAGCGGTCGGCTGTCGCGCCGGTCTGCGACATCCGCGGCTCAAATTGGGCAAAGTAGCCGCGCTTGCCGTTCCGTCCCTTGCGCATCGTGGAATATCCGCGCGTGTACGCGACGGGCGAGATCCAGGTCTCGAGGAAGTTGGCGCCAAAGGAGACGACCGCGTCGGCGCTGGCGAGATCGAAGAAGGGCAGCGCGGGCTGGCCGAACATGAGCCGCGCGGCCTGCGCGAGCGTGGCGCGGCCCTCGAACATGCTGAGCGCGCCAAAACGGATCGGGGCCGGCGCGCCCATGCTGTTGGCGAGTTCGGCGGCGAGATCGAAGAGATGATCGGGAGCGGTACCCATCAGGAAGGCGATCTCAGACGGCTGGTATTTCTGGAGCGCGTCGGCGACGACGGCGACAGCCTCGTCCCAGGTCAGCGCGTCGCTGCTGAGGTTTTTCGCGCGCCCCTGTCGGGTCGGCGCGGCGACGCGGTCGGGGTTGTAAAGTCCCTGCAGGGTGGTCTGGCCGCGGGCGCAGGTCTTGCCGAGGTTGACGGGGTTGGCCGCGTTCCCCTCCACTTTGATGGCGCGTCCCTGGAAGGTGCGGACAACGAGGCCGCAGGCAGCGGCGCATTCGCGGCAGGCAGTGGCGTAATACGAGCTCTCGCCGTTGTAGGTATATTCGGGCATCTGATAGTACGGCTGGCGCGTCACATATTTGGAGGCGGGTCCGCAACCGGTCAGGACGGCGGTGGCCGCCGCGCCCGCTCCTGCCAGTTTTAGAAAATCGCGCCGGGAAATGTTTTTAGTCATGCGTTTATCCTTTCGCCGGTCTAATAATGACAGGTCCCGCAGTCGAGCAGTTTCTTCTCGAGTTCGGGATTGCCGGCCGATTTTTCCCGGTGACAAGCAATGCACCAGCCCATGTTCATCACTTGCGGGTTTTCATAAGGCAGGGTCAGGGAAGCCACGTCGCCGTGACAATTTTCGCAGTTCAACCCGGCCGCGATGTGCGGACGGTGGTTGTATTGAACGAAATCGGGAACTTGCGCCACCGGAACCCAGTTCAGGGAAGCGCCGTTTTGGACGGCGGCAACCAGCGGCGGCAAAAGCGCGCTGGTGGTTGTAATCGCCAGTTGCTGGTGGCATCCCCAGCATTTGTTGGTCGTGGGCAGGCCTGAGGAAGGTCCACTCGCCGCGCCGGGATGGCAGTAGAGGCATTGGATCTGATTGTCGACGTGGCGTTTGTGCGGGAATTGGATCGGCTGCGCGGGCGGTCTCTGGACATAGTTAATTCCCCACATCGCCGCGCTCAGCGCCCCTACTCCAATGATCACCAGCGCCACCCGACCCAGCGGCGATACGAACCATTTAAAAACCTTCTGGATCATAACATCTCCTGAGTTGGTGTAATTGCAAAGTCTCCGCGGGCGGAGACTTTGCAGTGTTTTCGACGTCACCGAATGATAGCGACATTCTTGACACCCCGAAAACAGAATCGGAACGAATAAGACCAGAAAACGCCATTAACGCAGGATCCTGCTTCCGGAAAAACTAAACCGATTATAATGTATTTTGTCCGAGTTGTAGCGATAAAAGTCACATTTCAAAACGATCTGATGGATACGGATATGCCTTCCCTGCTCCCGCTCGCCTCTTCTCTGAACTTCGACCTGTCCGCCGTCCCTGGCCGCCCGCTTGCGCTGACCAGCCTGTTCCAGGAAGGCGAAACCGTCCCCGGTACCACCGAGGAGATCCTGCTGATAGGCATCGTTATCGTCCTGATCGTGGTCGTCCCCATCATTTGGGCGCGGCGAAGATGGATGAAATGACCGCCGCGACGCTGGCCGCGCCAAGACCGACCGATGGCGCTCCCGCGTTATTTCACGTCTTTTGCGCGTGAAAATCTCGATTTTCGTTTTTCCAAAGTTGCCTCGCGCAATTTCCCCAGGCCGACCAAATTCAACAGCGCGGAGCCGAGCAGGTTAAGACGGGCAAGCGCGACGGGCGGATAGATGAAGAACGCCCGCGTCCATGCCGCGAGACTGGCGGCCGGACGGTCTCCGTCGAGGAGGTAGCGCGCGTCGACGCGGTGCGCGGAGGCGCGGGCGCGGCGTTTGATGTTTGCGAAAGCGGGGGCAAGTTTGGCATCCTGCTCCACTTCTTTTAAAATGCGAAAGGCCTCGCTCCCGAATTCGGAGGCGCGGGCGCGGTTCTTCGCTTCGGCGTGATAACGCGCCGCGGCCCACGTCTGCGGGACGTGGAGTATCCGTCCCTGCGCGGCGATGCGGATCCAGAGATGATGGTCGAGCAGAAAATGGTAGGAGCGGTCGAGTCCGCCCGCCCGTTCGAACGCGGCGCGGCGCATGAAGACCGCAGGCTGTCCGATGATCTGGAACGAGAGCAGGTCTTCGAGCGTGAGTTGTTTGAACCGAAACGAGTTGATGGTCTGGCCGCGTTCATCCACGGCGAGCATGTTTCCGTAAACGAGGAGCGCGTCGGGATTCCGCTCGAAGGCGCGCAGCGCGGCGCGGACCGCGCCGGGCAGGTAGTAATCGTCCGAGTTGAGCCAGGCGACGATCTCGCCCCGGGCGCGCGCCATCCCCTTGTTGATGGCGTCGGCCTGACCCGCGTCCTTTTCGCTGACCCAGTACGCGAGCCGTTTTTCGTAGGAGCGGATGACGTCCGCCGAGCCGTCGGTCGAGCCGCCGTCCATGACGATGGTCTCGACGCGCGGATAATCCTGTCCCAGCACGGAGAGGAGAGTCGTCTCCAGATAAGAGACTTGGTTAAAGGAGGGAATAACGATGGAGACGAGGGTCATGGTCTTAAATCGTACAACACAAACCCGTCTCCCTGCGCGGCAATGAGATAGCCGTCGAGGATCTTTTTTAAGTCGGGCTGTTTATCGAGTTGGCTGAAAGTCGTCACCAGGAAGTAGTCCTTGCCCAGCGCGCGCTCGGCAAAGGTTTTCTCCACGTTGATGGCGTTGCCGCGGATCTCCATCAGTCCCGAAGACTGCGGCCACAAGTCCACGCGGCGCCAGCCGTAGTACATGACGCGGTAGCCGTAGTCCTGCGTCAGCGCGATGACTTTGGCGTTGGCGGGGATCGCCTCCCCGACCTTCTGCCAGTACGCGGGTTCGTGACGGAAATCCTCGGCGAGGAGGACGGAGCGCGCGACGTAGGCCTGGAAGCCGATGACCGCGGCCGCGAGGACGGTCAACGCGGCCTGCCAGATCCGCTTCTCTCCGACCGCGCGGCGGGTTACTGCTTCGGCGAGCGGACTCAACCCCAAAGCGACGATCGGCGTCAGTTGGATGTGATAGTACGAGTGCGTGTACATCTGGAACGGGACGGAGAGTCCGTAGAGCAAATATCCCGCCCAGAGACCGATCAGCAGCGCGCGGCCGCGCGGCGCGGCGAGGAGAGTCCCCGCGAGGGAGAGGAAGATGAACGTCTGCCCGAAGAGACTTCCGAGAAAAGCCAGCCACTTGGTGTAGAAGTCGCCGCGGGTGATAAGTTTGAGCATGTCCAGCGACCAGTTGGTGATGTACTCGGTGGAGTTGCCGCGGTCGCCCGTGAAGTAGAAAAGGAAGGCGGGCAGGACCATGATGAGAGCCATCGTCCACACCTGGGGCGAACGCCAGAATTTCCCTTTGAGGGTGAAGAGGACCAGTCCCGCGGCCGCGCCGCCGATGATGTAACCGATGAAGATTTTGACGAAGGCCGCAAACCCAAACAGGAGGGCGGCGATGACGGCAAATTTCCAGGAGACGCGCGGAGGTTGGGAATCGGCAATCGACTCGGACCAGCGATAGAGGAAGTAAACGCCGATGAACGCGGATGCGGTCATCAGCGGGTCGGGTTGGAAGGAGCGGCTGGCCTGGACCGCGAAGGGCAGGACGAGGAAATAGGCGAGGGACAGCAGCGCGGCGACGGAGGAGTCCGCGAGGCGGCGGGCGAGGTCGAAGAGACAGAGTCCCGCGAGCAGCCAGAAGATCGTCCCGTAGAGGCGCGGGATGGCGACGGATTCCCCGCCAGCCGCGAGGTAGGTCACGGCGGCGAGCGTCTCGGTGACGGGAGGCTCGTAGCGGGCAGGGACGCGGGCGATGGATTCCGCGAGGGCGCGCGTGGATGCGTCCGCGTTGGGGAGCAGGTCGTAGTAGATGCCGCGGGCGATGATCGAGTTGCGGAGTTGGCGCGTGGGATGGAAGTCCAGCGGAGGCTCCGTCAGGTCGAGAAGACGGAGGAGTCCGCCGAGGGCGAGAAGAGCGAGGAGGGTGAGGCGGAGGGAGCGGGGCATCAGTGTCCAGTGAGCGGTTGCGTGGGCGCTTGTTACGTTATCAGAAAAGGGATGAATAGTCTACCTTGGGGAAGATGGCGAGTTTGCCGCCGACGGTGGCGTCCAAAACTTCGCGTCCCGCTTTCTGATAGGCGTCGCGGGCGAGACGGTAGCCGATCTCGGAGGTGTCGAGGTCGGGGAGTTGCCAGCGGAAGCCTTTGCCGAAGTAAGCCGCGGAGAAGTGGTTGGGATCGTCGCCTTCGGAGACGACGGTCTTGTTGGCGTCGCCTTTCGAGGCGAAGTTGTGGTCCACGCCGATGAGGATGACTTGCTCGAAGCCCATGTGGAAGGCGAGTTGGAGCGCGACGTTGGTGACGGTGGCGCCCTCCCAGACGCGGCCGCGCACGTCGCGGGAGAAGCGGGGGCCGGTGTAGGTGGTGTAGAGGAAGGTTGGTAATTGGTAATTGGTAATTGGCAGTTGGCGACTGATGACTGACGACTGATGATTAACGAAGTGACGATGCGAGCGCCACGCGACGAACTTTGGAATTTCGAGGGCGGCCATCTCGGCGGCGCATTGTTCGATGACGAGATCGTTGATGGAGACGAGGCAGGAAGTGGGGAATCCGAGTTCGGGGAACATCAGGTAGATGCGGTTCAGCCCGAAGGTGAATTCGTTCCTGAGTTTGGAGAGGTCGGTCTGCTTGAGGGATGGACCGTTGCCGATGATGAAGGCGCGCTGACCTTTGCACGCGTCCTTGAGCGCGGCGAGACGGCGGATGCTCGCGCGCCGCCACGGATGCAGATACGCAGACGGGAGTTGCGGCAGGCGGCGAATCCCGTCGTAGGCGTTTTTGACGGTTTGGAGGAGGAAGTCGGCGAGGGTAGGTTCCATGGCGGGGTAATTCTACCCTCCGTCCGCCCAGGAGGACAGGCCGCGCGCGGAACGGGTCGGCCGCGATTCCCAGTATCTCGATGCGGCGCTCCAAGTTATAATCCCCTCATGCCGACAAACAAACTCAACGACCTTGACTCGAAAACCTGGCTGAAGTTTCAAAAATCGTGGTTCATCCACAATCCGCCGCCGCGCAAAAAGGGGACTCTCGTCCATCCCGCCAAATTCCCCGAGACGATGGCGCAGGAGTTCATCGAATTCTTCACCAAGCGCGGACAGGCCGTCCTCGACCCGATGGCGGGGACGGGCTCGACCCTCGTCGCCGCCCTGCGCGCGGGACGCAATTCCTACGGGGTGGAGTTGAATTCCAAATACGCGGAGATCGCGAAACAAATTATTGCCGATGAACGCGCGTCGCTCGGATCGCAGGTCGAAGGTCTAAAGTCGGAAATCATCAACGGCGACGCTTCCCAAATTACCAATTACCAATTACCAACCATTGATTACGTTCTGACCTCCCCCCCCTACTGGGACATGCTCCGCGCCCGCGGCGCCGAGACCCAAAAGAAGCGCCGCGCCTCCGCCGACCTCGACGTCTTCTACTCGGACGATCCCAACGACCTCGGCAACGTGGACGATTACGAATCCTTCCTCGCCAAACTCGTGGACATTTATGTACGGCTGAAGCCGTTACTACGTGAGAAGGCGTATCTCACCATCATCGTCAAGAACGTGAAGAAGGGCGGGAAGATCTATCCGCTGGCATGGGATATTGCCCGCGAACTCGGCAAGACCTACACCCTCAAGGACGAAAAAATCTGGATGCAAGATAACCAGTCCCTCGCGCCGTATGGATTAGGGTCGGCGTGGGTGAGCAATACGTTCCATCATTATTGCTTGCAGTTCAGGAATGAAACTGGCGACTGATTACTGCTCCCTGATGAACCCCTCCTCCCTCCTCCGCCTCCCCTTTCCCCGCGACCTCACCGAAGGCGGAATCGCGTACGCGGTGCGTTCTCTCCCTCACACCTACAACCGCATGGGCGGATCGCCGTACGACCGTCTCCGCCGCATTGTGGCAGGCGTGGCCGTGGAGTTGGCCTTTCGCCGCCATCTCACGCAGAACGACATCCCCTTCGACGTGAAAGGCGCCACGCCCTTCACCGATCCCGACCGCTACGACGTTTCGCTCGGCGGCCATCGCTGCGACGTGAAATCCTTCCTGCTGACCCGCCGCGAGCAGATTCGGCGCGTCCGCCGCGACCCGGGATTGCTCCTCGACGCCCCGGCCCTCGTCCCCTCCGACCAGGACGCGGCGGAGGGACATCGCGACGACGACCTCTATCTCTTCGCCTTCGCGACCGCGCTCAACGCCGCTTCGCCGCGTGACCTGCAAGCGGCCCTGGCCGCGGGGCAGCCCATCCACTTGATCCACGCGTTTCCCAAAGCCTGGGCCAATCCGCAGGCGTGGACTCCGCTGGGGCGGCTCGCGCTGAAATCCGACTGCGACTCGGAAGTGACGCTGGAGATCGGCGGGCAGGTCGAAAGCCGCGAATACGCCAGCGAGAAAATTGTCTTGAAGCCGCGGACGAGAACGGAAGCATCCACGGCGTTTTTTTCGGTCGCGTCGCTGCATGCGGCGAGTCCGCCCGATGGACGGATCGCGCTCCGCAGTCCCGCGCGAGGCGAGACGTACGTCATCCCGCAGATTGACTGGGGCAATGTCTGGGTCTACGGCATGGACATCTTCCTGACAGGCTGGCTGCCGCGCGGAGAGTTCCGCCAGCGGGCGCGCTTTATACCGTCGGGGACGCGCGTGTTCCAATACAGCGAGACGCGCGTCAAGAACCTGGCGGTGGACGTGCGCGACCTGCGTCCGCTCGGCGCGTTGCTGGAAAAAGTGAAAGAGTGGGAAAAAACAAAAAGCCCGTAAAGGGCTTTTTTGATGGTGATCCCGGGGGGACTCGAACCCTCAACCAAACGCTTAAGAGGCGCTTGCTCTGCCATTGAGCTACGGGACCAGCGGCGCGGGCGGTATTATACCGCAAAGGAAAAACGCGTCAATACGCGCGAACGTCATGCTTGCGCCATCAACTGCGCAAAGTTGGTCCCTTTCAGGCGGTTGACCAGGTCTGCCTGCGCTTCGCACCAGATCGGGCGGAGCGGACATTCGGCGTCGAACGAACACAGGCCGTTCTCGCCGGTACATTCGTTCAGCTGGATCGGCCCGTCAATCGCCTCGATGACCTCGAGCAGGCTGATGTTCTGCGGGTCGCGCGCCAGCGTCACGCCGCCGCGCGCGCCGCGCGAGGTGTGGAGCAGCCCGGCGATGGACAGTTGCGAGATGATCTTGGCGAGAAAAGAGGGCGGGATGTTTTGTTCTTTCGCCACCGCGCTGGTGGCGGCGCGCTGGTTGTCGCCCATGCGAGCCAGATGCAAAACCGCGCGAACGGCATAGTCTGCTTGACGAGTGATTTGCATGGTTCAACCTTCTCCAAAAAAATCCTGATAATACTGACCTGATTATATCCATTCTAGTGCGAAAATCCAGCCCAATCAAGTGATGGAGGTCACGGACTAAAGATGACCTTTTACTCCGATATGAAAGGAAAAGCGGCAGTCGCTTTTGGAGTAACTGCCGCTTTGTTCCGCAATTAAGCGATTGGCTATTTGGTCAGCGTCAGGTTGCCTGCGCCAATGTTGACGATGACGGTCAGGGTGGAGCCTTCGCCCTCCTGGGTGTAGACTTTTCCGCTCTGCGACCAGCCGGTCCCGGCGTTCACGTTGGCCGCGCCGCTCTCCACCGTCACCGCCGCGTGGACGCCCTCGGGAATGACTAGGATCACGTTGCAGAGTCCGGCCTCGATCGTGGCGGTGGCCGGGCGCTGCATGTCGCCCGAAAAGTCGAGGGTGTAGTCGCCCGCGCCGCCTGAGAAGATGAGCGTATTGAAGTTGGCGTTGCCCAGCCCGGTCATCTTGACGGTGGACGCGCCGGTCTCGTAGCGCAGGATGGACATCTCGGCCTTGTTCGGCGCGCCGAAGTTCAGGTCCACGGTGGACGCGCCGTCCTTGACGGTCAGCCCGGTCAACGCGAGGCCGCCGAGTTCGAAGTTGCCCGTGTACGCGCCCGCCTCAATGGTCAGGTCGGTGGGTGCGGCGCCGAGTTTCAAATCCCAGCGGTTGACGAGGTTGTTGACGCCTGGGAAGGCGTTGAAGGAACCGTCGCCCGATTGGATGCGGACGCTGTCGCCGTCGGTCTTGACGACGGGTTTGATCTTGCTGTAATTGTACGTGGCCTCGCCCTCGACGAGCGAGTCGGCCGCGCCTGCGGACAGGTTCATCTCGCCCGCGCCGAACGCCAGCGTCAGCCGCGCCTTTCCCGAAGACGGGACCGGCACGCTGATCTTGTCCGTCGTTTCGGGTTCGGGCGCAGCGCGGCGGGGAATGGTAAATCCGCAGGCGGTGGTGACGAGGAAGACCGCCAGCAGAATAGGGATGATTTTCTTGTTCATGGGAAACTCCTCGGAAATAGTCCTGAGGAGTTATACGGAAGAAAGACACACAAGTTGCACAGGTTGTTAATGCTAATTTTTAAACGTTAAATACAAATTGCTTGTATCAGGATTGTAGATCATCACCTTTTTCTTATTGATCAGGCCAAAGTTCGGCAGGCGTGTCAATACAGGGCAATGTGTCTCCGCTTTTGTAACGCTCATAGAAAGTTTCAACATCAATTTCTGACGCATCTTCAAGGGTCATGTATGGATCATAATAATCCTTCCATGTTGAAACGTCGTCAAAATTCAGGTTTTGAGCAGGAGACCACAGAGTTAAACCCGCAGCGCCAACGATACATCCGCGAATTGTAGCGCCCAACACTTGCCCGTTCGTTTCGCCGAACATGGCAAGAATACCTTTTTCTTGATAAAACAAGGCAACTAAAAACGGAACAGTGTTTTGCGGCATACGATAATCAGATTTGTAGGTTCGAAGCCAAACGGAGGTTGGCATCCCATATGTTTGCAACAAGCTGGGAAGTTGGTATTTCCAAGAATTAAGGTGTGCCACATCAATCTGATCTACGGTATCGCTCCTACTAGTTAATGTCACATCAATAAATCCTATGGATGATATAGACTTTGGAACTAGATAAAGAAATTCTCCAACCACTACTCCGTTGCCGCTGCCAATAGTATCCTTTGATGCAAAAGACAGTAATTCATTCATGGCGACACGCATGTTCGTTTTGCCTGGAACTATATTCCACCAACACGGCAACGCGCAACTACTGTTAGCGTTTAGTAAATCAAGTGTTCTGGCCAAAGAATCATCTTTTGATAATTTGGGAAGTGGGGTAAATGGCGGTAACAAAGTGGCTGTAGGAGGAATTGATGTAGGCATAAATGTAACATTATGCGTTGACATAAGGGGTGCAGAAATAATCGTGGCGGTTGCTTCTGGTGTGTAGGATGAGACTGTGGAGAATGTCGAAGTTACCGCCACTGCGGGTCCGCAGGCGACCAGCATGAAAACCAATAACCAACTGAGACTTTTCATTTTTCCTCCAACTCAAAGGAAATCATCATTGCGAGGAGCGTTCTTCCCTGGCACTTGCACGCCAGGGCAAGTGTGCGACGAAGCAATCCTATCATCACTTGATTAAAGATTGCTTCGTCGTCGCTCCGCTCCTCCTCGCAATGACGGCGAAAACCTGTCTACTTGTCCGCTTTCAACGCCGCCTGCAACGCCTGCTCCACCGAACGCACTTCCACCACCTCGATTCCCTTCGGATAGGCCTCGCTCTTGCGAATCGCCTTCGGGACGATGGCCGTCTTGAAGCCGAGTTTCTGCGCCTCGCGCAGGCGCGGGATCATTTGTCCCGGCATGCGCAGCTCGCCCGCCAGACCGATCTCGCCGATCAACACCGCGTCCGCGCGGACGGGCGCGTCGCGCCACGAAGACGCGATGGCCGCCGCCACGGCCAGGTCCGCGGCCGGCTCCTCGATCTGGATGCCGCCGACCACGTTGACGAAAATATCCTGCTCGCCGAGTTTGAGTCCCACGCGGCGCGTGAGCACCGCGGCGATGAGCAGCAGGCGGTTGAAGTCCACGCCGTTGGGCGTGCGGCGCGCGTTGCCGAATTGGGTCAGCGAAGTCAGCCCCTGAATTTCGACGAGGATCGGGCGCGTCCCCTCCATCGTCACCGCGATGGCCGACCCCGCCGCGTTCACCATCCGCTCCGCGAGGAACGCCTCGCTCGGATTGGTCACTTCAATGAGTCCGCCCTCGCGCATCTCGAACACGCCCACCTCCGAGGTCGCGCCGAAGCGGTTCTTCACCGAGCGCAGCAGGCGGTACGCCTGAAAACGGTCGCCTTCGAGATACAGCACCGTGTCCACAATGTGTTCCAGCACGCGCGGCCCGGCGATGTTTCCCTCCTTCGTCACGTGACCGACGACGAACACCGTGATGCCCGAAGACTTCGCCAGTTCGCGCAACTGCGACGCGCACTCGCGCACCTGCGAGACCGATCCCGCGCTCGAATCCAACGCCGAGAGATACGTAGTCTGGATCGAGTCGACGATCAACAGGTCGGGCTTGACCTCGCGCACGTGATTCAGGATGACTTCGAGATTCGTCTCGGTGACGAGGAACAACGCCTCCGGCATGGACCCCGCGCGGGATCCCGTCAAGCGGGCGCCGCGCATCTTGATCTGCCGCTCCGACTCCTCGCCCGAGGCGTACAACACCCGCTGACTCTTCCCCATCTCCATCGCCATTTGCAGCATCAGCGTGGACTTGCCGATGCCCGGGTCTCCGCCCACGAGGATGATCGAGCCGGGGACGATTCCCCCGCCCAGGACGCGCGCGAACTCGCCGATGGGGAGCGGGATCCGATCCTCCGCGTCGCCGCTGACCTCCGAGATGGGGCGCGGCGACGAGCGTCCCGTCAACCCGCGCACGGCGCTCTTCTTCGCGGCTGGCTCCTCGTGGACGACTTCCTCGATCATCGAGTTGAAGTTCCCGCACTGCGGGCATTTCCCCATATACGTGGCGGAGACGCGTCCGCATTGCTGGCAGACGTAGCGGGTGTGGGTTTTTGCCATGGCAGATGTCCTTCCGAAGTTGGACGGGGTTCTTTGTTTACGCTTTGCCGTGATGCTGCTCGCACGGGCACAGCGCGCGCAGATAATGCCAGCTGTAAATGCCGTAATCGTGCCCGTCGTCCCAGACGAAGGAGAGGGCGTACGAGCCGACGGCGCGGACGTTGACCAGCCGCGTCGCGGGAGATTCGGCCAGGTCGGCCTCGAAGACCGAGGCGTCGGGTTCGGCCTTCATGTTTTCGTGTCCGCCGCGGCAGGACGCGCACGGACAGGCCGCGCGCAGCAGCCCGAACGGGTACACGCTGACGTGTCCGTCGGACCAGGTGATGGTCACTTCGCGTTGGGTTTTGTTGGCGGTGACGCCGGTGGGTTTTTCAGTCATTGGTTCCTCTTTGTCCACAAAATCATGGCGGCGGCGGGACCACCGACAGGAAATTCGCGGCGGCCCATCCCGCGCGGTTTTGGTCGTACGGCGCGACGATGTACCACCAGATGTAGCCGTTGGCTTCCTTGGGGCCGTCCTTCACCTGGAAGACCTCCGCCTCCTCGCCGAGGAAGAGCTGTTCACTCGCCAGCCCGGGCGCGGAACGCAGGCGCAGACCGTCCCCGCCGGTGCCGGTGATCTGGACGTAGCCGCCCACGACGATGGCGTCCGCGGGGAGGGTCGGCGTGCCGGCCAGCAGAAGATCGGGAGTCGGCGTGGGCGCGGCGCGCGGCGTGGAGGTCGGGGCGGGGATCAAAGTCAGGTAGGCGGGGGCCAGCCCGGGGTCAGAGGGAGGCGGGGCGGAGAATCCGAACCAGGTCATCGTGAGGACGGTCAGCAG
Organism: Anaerolineales bacterium UBA7227; assembly: GCA_002473085.1. Taxonomy (GTDB): domain Bacteria; phylum Chloroflexota; class Anaerolineae; order Anaerolineales; family Villigracilaceae; genus Denitrolinea; species Denitrolinea symbiosum. The sequence continues at coordinate 2,327 of DKTP01000050.1, read as the reverse complement.
TCCGGCGAGTCCCGTCGCGCCGAGGAGAACAGGTAAAGTGAAAAGTTGGCGGAGGTCGCGTTTCATGGTTGGGTCGCTGCCACAAATTATATCTTGGAAAGCAGGTGCAGCGCCCGGGGCGGGACGAGCATCCGCAGGGCGCGCGGTTGGATGGTGATGAGGGCATCGCGCGTTTCGGGACGCGGCTCGCCGTCGGTCTGGACGAGGAAGGGCGTTTCGGCGACGACGCGCAGAGTGTGGAACGGGATGCGGCGCGCCGTGTCGGAGTGGAGATGGCGGCCGCGCCAGAGCTCGTAGGCGCGCATGAGCGCGTCGCCGAGGTTGTTGCCGCTGAGCAGCCACAGGTCGAATTCGCCGTCGTCCATATATGCTTCGGGCGAGAGGACGGCGTATCCGCCCATGTAGCGGCGGATGTTGTTGGCGACGGCCACCATGAAGTTGCCTTCCACTTCCACGTTGTCGGCCCACAGGCGCAGGCGCACGCCGCTCCACTGGCTGGCGTTGCGGACGGTGGTGACGAAGTATTCGGGGAAGGAGAAGAATTTTTCCACGCGGATGCGCGGCTCGATGGCGTGGATGGTCATGGCGTCGAGTCCCATGCCGGCCCAGAGCAGGAAGGGCTGTCCGTTGCAGATGCCCACGTCCACCGCGTGGACGGGCGCGTTCGCCAGCGTGCGCGCGTTTTCTTTGAGCGCCCACCAGCGCGTCCACGAAAAGACCGGCAGGCCGAATTCGAGGGCGAGGACGTTGGCTGTGCCGCTGGGGAGGATGCCGAGCGCGGTTTCGGCGCCGACCAGCCCCGCGGCGGCCTGGCCGATGGTGCCGTCGCCGCCCGAGGCGAAGACCGCGTCGAACTTCTCCAGCGCGGCCTGCCGCGCCGCCGAGGTAGCGTGCTCCCCGCTTTGGGTGGCGAGCGCTTCGACCTTCCAGTCGGAATCGGCAAGGGTCCTGATCGCGGATTTTAAGAACGGTTCGACGGAAAATCGGCCCGCCGTGGGATTGTAGAGGAGGAGGGCGCGTTGCATGGGAAGATTATAGCGTATTGCGCGCCGCGTTCGTCTGCTCCGCCTTTTGCGCGGCCGCGCCGTTCGTCCTGCTGCTGCGTTACGGCGTCGGCGTCGCGGGTTTGGGCGTAGGCGTCTTCGTCCCCGGCCGGGGGGTAAGCGTGACCGTCGGCGTACGGGTGGGGGTGGAGAGCGCGTCGACGCGCGCCCGCGCCTCGGTCCGCCACGCCGCGGGGACGACCTCCGGCGGCAGGGCCAGCAGGGCCTCCCAGTCGCGGCGCGAGCCGGCGTATTGTCCCAGCGCGTCCTGGGCTTTGGCCCGCCAGTAGTAGACCTGGACGCGTTGTCCGTCGTCGGCGGCGAGCGAAAAGGCCTTCTCGGCCGTCTGGTAGGAGTTGCCCGGCGTCTTGTTCAGCAGGTAGGCTTGCGCCAGTCCGATGCTGGCCTCGAAGGAATCGGGCATGGCCTGCGCCGCGACCCGCAATTCGTAGACGGCCTCCGGCGGGCGGTTGAGGTGGATGTAGATGAGCCCGCGGTAGAGGCGCGCTTCGTTCATGTTGCCCAGTTTCAGGGCGGCGTCCAGTTTTTCGAGGGCGGCTTCGTAGTCTTTTTGCAGGAAGAGCAGTTTGCCTTGAAGGTAGAGCGTGGTCTGGTTTTCTTCGGCGTAGGCAACGTAGGTCTGGATGGCTTTGTAGGACTCTTCGGGCTGGCCGGTCTCGGCGTAGAGTTCGCCGAGCAGCAGGTAGACTGGAACCAGGGTGATATCCAATTCGTTGGCGCGCTGCGCGAATTCGAGGGCGCGGTCCGCTTCGCCGAGGACGTAGTGGGCGCGGGCGTATTCGTAATACAGGAGCGGGGAATCGGGAGTCAACGCCTCGGCGGATTTCAAGTCTTTCAGCGCGCCTTTGGCGTCGTTGTGATCGGTCTTGTAGGCGGCGCGGACGATCCACGCTTCGGCGAAGCCGGGATCGTGCTTGAGCGCGGCGTCGAGGTCGTCCATCACCTTGGAGGCGGGGTCCAGCGCCAGGTTGACGCGCGCCCGCCCGAGGTACGCGGGACCGAAGTCCGGGTTGAGCGCGAGGGCGCGGTTGTAGGAGTCCAGCGCCTCGGTGTATTTTCCCTGGAAGCGGTAGGCTTCGCCGATGAAATACCACGGGTCGGCGGCTTCGGGTTCGGCCGCGGTGACCTGCTGCATGAAGTTGATGAAGTCGCTCCAGTTGCCGCGGGCGTAGGCTTCGCTGGCGGCGCGGAAGATGTCTCCCGATTGCGGCTGGCGCGGGGTGGGAGCGTAGAGAGGCGTGGGCGTGTACGTGGCGGGGAGGG